>NZ_JAWOVM010000008.1:0-106545 GCF_033339895.1 Vibrio sp. 1751 | reverse complement strand
CGAGGCATAGTTACAAGACAATCGAAGGTGTAATCACGAAGCATAAAATCACTCTAGGTTAGAAATCAATTTCAGCCTCGCATTCTAAATATTGAAATTTCAATTGCCAGTGTTAATTTCTATCCATCTACGAAAAACTACAAAACACCGTTGATTGCAATACCAACACCAATCCACTGCTGATTATGATCATAGTCGATCAAGCTCTTACCATAACCCGCTGAGTATTGTGCGTACCCCTGAACTTTGCCCCAAATCGGAAATGACACTCCCAGTTCTGCAAAACCCTTATGTGTTTGAAAGTTCTGGCGACCTAAAAAGGTAAACTCGTAACCATTCCACTTGTAAGCACTCGATAGCTCAAAGTGTCCCATATAGTCTTCGATATCCGGGTTATCATCACCTTTGGGATCATTAGGCGATGTCTTTTCATCTTCAGGTATACGCCACCAAGGCTGGATAGAAACCGCAAAATTGTCTTTTGCAAAGGTTACGTTGGCATAGACACGGTTCCAACTGCGCGATAGCTCCTGTCTCTGACCGTTAGACTCATGTTCAATACCAAAACCTAACCAAGTCGAACCATCAAGTGGTTTCCAGTCAGTTGGGGTGTAGTAAAAAAGCTCTGGACGATAATTGGTTTCACGGAATGGACGAGATGCTGCACCCGTATATACCTGCCAAAATGATTTAAGAGTCATTCCAAAAAACAGACCATCGCCATCAAACAACAAGTCATCATAGTTCATTGGTACTTTAAAACTGATTTGGAACTCCGCCTCTTCCTTACGCAGTTCATCGCCGTATTTGGTGTCGGCATACGCGCGTTTATTTACACGATCACTGTATGTAAACGGAAGAATATAGTTAACGCGATGCGCGACCAGACTAAACGGTTCGAACGCGTTTTCTCGTTCTGATTCCAAACGCTTGTCGACCAAACTTTCCTGAAGTTCTTCAGGCTCTTCAATTTCTGGATCAGCGGGCACTGTGCTGGTTACTGTGTCAAGCTCACACTGCGCGCGAATGCTCTTTATGGTTTCTTCACCTTTGCTTTGCTTTATTTTGTCTAGCAAACATAAATCATAAGCACTGGCTGTTTCTCCCATCGCAACTGGCGCTGCCAATAAACTCAGTATTGATATCCCTGCCACTTTTGAAGCCATCTGAAACCCTTAATATTCTTTATGTCAAACCAGATAATTTTAGTTTTTCTTGGTAAACCGCTTGCCATTCTGACGTTAAGGCAATGTTAAATGTCCGCCGACTTTACGTCTTGGATAAATGCAACAGACTTTAGACATATCGGTCAATTATGATCAAAGCGCAAAAAACAACCAAGAGTTGAGCATCATAGATAAAAACCACTCGTTTGCATGATGCTCATTTTATCTATGCAAAATACTGGCTCGTAACTTTGATTGCAAACCCGGCAATGAATAAACCCAAACCATAACCCAAATGCGCCAATGTGCTAAGAAAACGGGCTTTCCAAGGTGTTGGGGTTTTACTCGCAGCAAAACCAAATCCTAGACAAGGTTGAATGACCAAAAATGGGAAGATCAACGTTACCACGCCTGTAATTAAGCTGGGCATTAGACTGGGCTCTACCAACCAATGATGACCAAAAACAGTAACGTGAGCCAAAGCGAAAGTAACGCCGATGGCATAATGCAAAAACCAGCCAAGTGACTTTTCTCCCGGCATCGCCTCTGACGCCATAATTGGCGCATGCATAAGCTTTCCTTGGGGCATGTACAAAACCCAGCGCGCAACCAACGCATAGTTTAATGAAGGAATACCAAACACTCTCCTTTGTAACCATGCCCATAAATCCATTATCAAAGTGGCACCAATCCCTATTAGCACCGCTTGCAATCCCATTAAAAGCAGCATTTTTCTCTCCTCAAGTTTTTGATTTGTTAAGGTCTTAGTTGCATGCTACAACTTAAAGCCAACTTGAAGTCAATGGGGAATAATATGGATATTGCAGAAGTGGTTAGAAAATCAGGATTGCCGACTTCAACGCTCAGGTACTACGAACAGCTGGGGTTAATTCGCTCGATAGGAAGGAATGGATTGAGACGCCAATATTCACCAGAGGTACTCAATACACTCAATTTAATTAGTTTGGGGCGTATCGCTGGAATATCGCTTAACGAAATGGCAGAAATGTTGAATCAATCAGAAGTTTCAAAGCCATATATCGATCGTGACTTACTAACGAAAAAGGCACTTGAGATTGATGAGCAAATAAAACGTTTGAAAGCGGTGCGAGACAGCCTAAACCATGTTGCCACCTGCCCTCATGAGTCACATATGGACTGTTCTTCATTTCAAAGGCTTATGAAGGTCGTAAAGCGTTATGTCCCCCAAAAGCAGAGATGAACCGCTCTCCCTACCTTCCTATTCTTGATTTAAAAGGAAGTAACTCGACATGGAGGGTTACTTCCTCTCATATTACTTAGCTTTCGCTTTTACGTACTTCTTCACTTTTTTCATCGCCATTTTTTGCTTTAACGGTGAGAGGTAATCAATGAACAAGTTACCCGATAGGTGGTCAATTTCGTGCTGCATCACAATCGCCAAGAACTCATCGCTCTCGATTGTAATCGGGTTGCCATCACGGTCTAGTGCAGACACAACAACTGACGTGTAACGCTCTACATCTGCATAGTACTCAGGAACAGAGAGACATCCCTCTTGACCAAGTGCTTTGTTTTCTCCGCTCACCACTTCTGGGTTAACCAAGATTAAAGGATCATTGCGTTCGTCAGAGATATCGATGACAACAACCGCCTCTTTTCTGCCTACTTGGGTTGAAGCTAAACCGATACCATTGCCCGTTGCGTAAAGTGTTTCTAGCATATCGTCTATCAGCGTTTGTACTGTCGATACATCAGTGACTTTTTCTGCTTTTACTTTAAGCCTTGGGTCTGGAATGGAGAGAATTTCGAGGACTGCCATACTTACCTTTCATATCTATAAATCGTAATTCGTGGCGAATTATACACACGTTTCTCGATACATAAACCTGCTAAGCTATCTTGCGCACAAGGCATAAACCATTAACTCAAACGACAACACAATAAATGGGTTTGCCTTTTAGACAAAAAATCCTACAAACAGGAAACTAAAACGCCAGCACATTATGGCTGGCGTCTTGTCATGATCCTAATTGAATCGTTTGTTGTATTTTATCTACTGACTTTCCTTGGCTTTGAGTAATACTCTAATCGCCATTTTCTCACCACTTTTTAAAATTAAGTAGGCGATGCCAATCGTTATTAGCATTATGATAGCAATAAAAATACTTACCCCACCGAGCTCAGATAATAAATAAAACGGAGAAATATCTAACGACATTAAGATAAGAGAGAACACTACCAAACTTGCTAAAGTCCACAGTAAAACAGCATACCATCTTGTTTTTGATGGCATTACATCTCCAGTCTTGTAGCCGAAGTAATAACCAACACTCATGGCTGGGATTAACGTGCTAAGAAAGCCTGTACCACTCATTTCTATCCCAACAATATATTCAATGGCCAACAGCAATGCAGCCCAACAAACGGACGCCAGACACAACAGAGACGTAACAAGAAGTACCGATGGTGGCTGGTTTATTTCTGATTCTGAATAGTTACTTTTTAATTCCACTTTCATTTCCTTCCATTTATTTGAATAAAATAAGCGTTTTAGATCATGCTTCCGCTTGGACAACCTAGAGAAACAACACCGCCATAACTCGTTGTTGGTGTAGCTACCATGACTAAATCAACAGGAAGAAACACAACGTCCGTTGCTAACGACAAAGGAATGTCAATCAATGATAGTGGGTATAACGCGATAGAAGTAATATCAGCTCTTAAATAGCAAGGTTGTCGTGCGACTGATAACGCGGTGCCTGAAAACGGCTTTCCGTATCCGCCACCAGCATGCGCATCTATAGACGAACACCCCACCATTAAAGATGCTGACACCACAAGAAATACAACTTGTAGCTTTTTAAATAGTTTTATTTTCATTTAACCTAGATTCCAACTAACTATTATTTTTACAACTAAACCCTCTCTCAAATTGTATGTTCAATGAATTTACTCATATGGGCCAAGTGCAACCATGTTAATACGTTCTATGTATTAGAAACAATTCATTTATTTCCAATGACACTAGTGAGATCATGCGACGTGATTGGAATCTCACTTAAGTTTTCATGGATCTATCGCGCTGAAAATTGAAGCCTCTACCTGTCATAGAATAAAAAGCAGTCAAAACCAGTGGTTCTGACGGCTTTTTGTAAGCGCCCCGTGGGCATTACCTGCACCATTATTGCTTGAAGCTTATCTAGTGACAGACCTAGATAGCTAATAGTCGCACTTGCTGTCGGAGGATTTTATTGGCTTTTACGCGGACTTTAACCAACACATCACCATCGACCAACCTAAGGTCGAATATTGGTGAATGTCGCGATGGTGACTCCATCACTTTGTGACGACAACGATTTTACGTCTGCGCTAAAGTAATATGGATTAAGTGGCATTTTACTCTCGGCTAGTCGCGCGTAGTAAAGCTTGGCGGGCTGTTTTGCCATTTGTTGCGCGTACAAATACCCAACCAACGCATGTTCAAACTGGTGGTAACCATTTCCCCAATGGAACGCTTTGGTTGATTTAGGGCTTAGACCGACGCCTCCATATTGATGATCCACCCATGCATCCATAAAAGTGGGTAACGTGTATTGAAGCGTTTCTTTCATCGAACCATCAACAAGGGAAACTGTCATTGCCGCTTGATCGAGCTCTGCCCATTCCCAAGACGAGCTATAGTGCTTGTATGGTCTTGATTGCCAAGCAGGAATGCTCTCTTGCGTCCATTTACTCTGCCATTCTGGTGAGAAAAGCGCTTTGACTTGCTCAAAGTTTTGCTGGTATTGCGCTTGCTTAAGCGTGTGTTTCATTCCTTTGAAACCAAACTCTGTCCACTTTGAATTTTCCAACAACTGACCTGTCAGATACGTCATCCAATACGCCTTGATGGTGTGTCCAAAATCATTGTGTTTCGCATCTGGCATCATTACCGCTTTGTGGTGTATCGCGCCATAAAAGCGCTGCTCTTTGTCGGAGTGGTAGTTATCCAGCATCGCTTGCGTCAGCCATTGCAGATCTTGCTTCCACTTAGCTTGCGCTGGCGGTGGTAAAAGTGGCGCCGTTAACAACAGATAGCCATTGATCTGGTCAAGTTGAGCGACTAGCTCTTGCTGCTTCGCACTTTCCCCATCACCGTCTTTCAAAACCCACGCCAGACCGCGATCATCGCTTCGTCGGTATTGTTTAAATATAAACGCTTGCTGGTCGATAAGCGCTTGTTCGACCTTTAGATCTTGCGTTAAGTAGTAGTACATCGCCAAACCCACTAAGGCGTATGCTTGGTCTTGAGAAGTTCGTTGTTGCCACTCCATCCCCGGTTTCCCACTACGCGTAAAGCTCACAAAGCCGCCGTTTTTCTCATCTTGTAGATGATCAATCAGGTAATAAGCCCCTTTCTTTGCCAGCTCTAATGCTTGCTTGTCACCCGTAAGATGAAAAAGCACGCCATAAGCGTAAGTTTGGCGCGATTTCATGCGGGTGTATTCGCGATCGAAGTGCGGGCTAATCCACCCTTTGTTTAATTCTTCACACGGCTTTTGTGGGTCGAGAATGACACCGTTATCACAACGAAAAGTCGGAAAATTCCCCGCAGGTTGCCCATGCGCGCTTTCCATCACCCAATATGGGGCTAGGCCATTCGTCACATGGTTTAACCAATCATCTCCCGAAGGCAGGCCTACATCAGCAAAGCTGCTCATGCTCGTCGTTGCGAGCAATAAGGTAAGATATTTAAAAGACATAACACTCAATTAAGTTATTGAATTTTATCCAGTATAGATAACTCCCTTTACGCATATTGTTGTCGTGCTCACAATCGCCTTACGTATTTGTTTGCATCAATCATCTTTTAGCCTTGTTCGATAACTGAGCCGAGAATAAACGCTACTCTGTCTTCGACTGACATTTTGGGCACTTCGATCAATTGATAACCGAACTTGTGGTATGCATCGACCATCTGTTGATACGTGGCGACCGCTTCAGAAAAATCTTGCTTTCGCTCTTCGTCGTTGCTGAATATCGACGTCCACGGTGGAAAAATGAATACTTGAGAATGATAACGAAGCATCTGGCAATGCGTGATGAACTCATGCGAGATTGGAAATTGTTCCAACTTACTGTAGCCATATACGTCCACAATACTGCGATCAAAAAACACATTCCCTTGGTGGACATTGAAAGCTCGGTAATTGCTCACTTCTGCCTTCATCATTTCGTCTCGAAAAGCTTGTTTGTCATTCCAAGGTAATGCTGAACCGTGATTGGCAACCTGCGTTTGTATTATTTGACGACCGGTTTCTGGCGCGCAGATAAAGCCTTGTGTTTTTAGCTGTTCGATTACCGAAGTTTTCCCTGCACCGGGACCACCAGTGAATACGATGAGTTTATTCAAAATTGTTTCCTTATTTTTTGTTTGAGTGAAGTAATGCGTATACAGCCAAGAAAATGGGCATCGTCTGGCGTTTGAAATTGGAATTTGGCACGCCAGCGTAAAGCGAGATCGGTAGTGGGAAATTTGGGGAATAGAACTGGGCAGTGAAGAGATATACAAAGTAAGAACCGAAACGACGTGTTCATCGGTTATGGAAAACGGAGGAATGCTGGAGTGAAGCAAGCTCGCCCAAAATACTGGGTTGGGAAATGGTGCGATTGGTTCTGCTGGTTAACGCGTCAATTGGATATCTATATCAAGAAAATGGCACCTAAGCCTAGGAACGCAAAGAAACCGACGACATCGGTAACGGTCGTCAATACTACCGAGCCAGCCACGGCGGGGTCAATGTTAAACTTTTTCAACGTGAATGGTATCAACGTACCCGATGCCGCGGCCGCCAAACTATTGAGGAAAATGGCACAGCAAATAATAAGCGCCAATGGCAAAGAGTCAAACACCATGTAAACGACACCCGCGATCACCAATCCCATAATTAAACCATTAATGGTGGCGATTTTTAATTCCTTATTCACCAATAGCTTCAAGTTACTTTGGTGCAAGTGGTTTAGTGCGATACCTCGAATGGCCACCGCTAAGGTTTGGCTACCCGCGATGCCGCCCATGCTCGCCACGACAGGCATTAAAATAGCAAGCGCAACGACTTGCTCGACCACATTATCAAAAATACCAATGATGGCAGAGGCAACAAAAGCGGTAAGCAAGTTAATCACTAGCCAAAGTGCTCTTAGCCTTGTCGCCACGCTTAATGGTGTGAACAAATCTTCTTCGCTTCGTACGTTTTCTGCCACTACAGCTTGTAGGCTGAGTTCGCGCAACGTAATCGCGATGGTCGCCATCGACAAGACGCCCATAATTTTGCCACCAGCCATGATAGGAAACCAATGTGCTCCACCATCAATCGAGACTTGTTTGCTGACACTTTGAATCGTTTGAATATCTTCTAGGATTGGCGTAACTACGGTCAAGTCGGTAAGTTTGATATGATTCTCGTGCAGCAACAAGGTTTGCGGCTCTATCGTACCAATCACACCACTTGCATCACGCACAATAATCAACCGCACTGGACTTTGCCCGCGTTTTAGCAGCTCGGTTTTGATGCCTCCTACGCTGTTTTTAGGGTTTGCGACCAGAAAGTGAGGCTCGGCATAACGTCCAACTTTGTTGTCTTCATACGACAATGCTTGTTGGATATGCGCGACAGACTCTTCACTTTGATCAATAAGGTATTCATCTACAAATTCGGTCGGTAGAAAGTCCGCAAAGATGATCAGTTCTGAATCCGTTATGTACGCCAAGCGTTCATGTTGTAAGTCTTTATTGAGTGATTGATGAATGTGCTTGGCGGTGTCGTATCGGAGCAAATTTAATACCGTCCAATACTTCTCAGGCGGCACTGCTTCTATGACACGCTTACGGTAAGCAATGTTGACCGATTCCAAAATGTTCGCAATCTGTGCTTCTTGATAGTCTTTCAAAAAGCTCAAGTCTTCGGTCGATTCTATCGCTTTAATGATCTCAGCAAGCAAATGTGGCACTTTGCGGTTAATTTGCAATTGGTTGGAATCTATCATTACTTTTACCTATAGCTTTCACTACCACATTCGCCGCATTGACGATATGTGCTATCCGAAGGCATGAATTCTTGATGTTAAAATTCTAGGCGATAGTTGACTTAATTGCGGAATTTATATTTCGCTCGCAGAAACAAAACGCCTCTGCATCAGTTCATGGTATAGACTTGAATGTGTGTCAGGCTCATTCGCCTTGTTTGATAATGGAGTAATCAATGGCACCTGTATTTTTTCTGACTCAGCAGGCCGCCTTACCAAGTCGTAAGGTGCTTCGTAAAGTGATTCAATTTTCGACAGCGCTGGCTCAGCCTATTGTAGTTTTAGTGGAAGACCATCGCCGAAGTGAAGATCACGCATTCGCTCATTTTCTCAGTTTCAACTCTGACCATATAGAAAAAAGACAAGCTGAGTTTGAAGCTTGGACCTTAAAGTTCAACGCATTAATTGTCGAACTTTGTGAAGAAGAAGAGCTTGAAACACCAACGCTCTCTTACGAGCATTTCAAAGGGAGCCATTGGGTTGAGCAAGTTGCGAAACGACTTGTTGACCACACTGACTTACTGCTCGTGGGACACTTTAACAAACACGAGATTCAAACGATGCTCACAGAACTAGCACAACAAGATTGCGACTTGTTGCTACTGAGTGAGCGTTCATGGCCTTCTCACGCCAACATGCTTTGTGCAATCGACCCACTTCATCGAGGGGATGAAAAGTCGATAGTAGATAAAGCCATCGTCTCGCGAGGCTCAAAATTAGAACAAACCTTAAGCGGGAAAATGACGCTCGTTTACTGCCGATACGTCGCGCCATACCTCTCTCGCTATCGTGCAGAGATATTAAGCAACCAAAAAGCAGGCATTACAGATTTTATTAGTGCGCAAAGGTTAACTCGAGTACCACTACTGCTGCCAGAAGGAAACCCTGAAACGGCGTTACCAAAAGCAGTTAAGCAATCACAAGCAGCGATTTTGATTATGGGGGCATGTAAACGAAGCATGTCATCTCAATTTTGGTCTGGCAGCACTGTAGACACGTTACTTGATCAACCACCTTGTGACCTACTGTTGGTCAACAGCTCCAAGGGCTGACTAGGTATTCCCTATTAACCTATCCTTTCAATACCAAGCGCAGTTATTGGCTCTTTACATCTTCTAACTGCGCGGCTTCATGTTCCGCGTTCAAGGCTTGTTTCTGCTGCTGTTTTATCTCATCCCAACTGCGTCCCGATTCAATCGCAGATACACGCTGCTCGTATTTAGTGCAGGCTCTTTCGAGTACTTTCTCAGGATCTATACCCTTTTCTCTTTCCAGCGCTTTTAATACGTTAAGGTAGTTCCACAACACATCGCCTAACTCGTCTTCCAAATGACAAAGGCGATCCTCGCGAATCTCTTCGCGGACTTCATCAACTTCTTTGCCAATGGCCTCCAGATAAGTCTCTACGCCTTTAAACCAAGTATTGGTTTGGTCATATTGAGATTTTCTCGTCGCAATTGCATACAGCTCATCAAATTTCTTCATTGCCTCTCCGTAGAACACGTTTTTATTTATGCCTTTTTAGGACGAATAAACTTCCCTTTAGCCGTCACTCTAACTTCGCTTTCGACCCGCAATTGAGCCACCAGTTGATATATACCGCGTCGTTCACCTTCACAGTGTGCAGTAATCGTGACTCGATCATCTAACTGAATAGGTGCATGGTAGCGCACATCCAACTGCGCCGTAAGGGCTTGAATGTCTCTAGATAACAAACAATGCGTCATTGCACCATCGAGAAGCGAACTGGCAATACCACCATGCAACAGGTCTGTGTAACCTTGATGACGCGGTAAAACGTGAAACTCTCCGACAACAGAGCCATCGGCTAGGTATTGGTAGTTCACGGCCAAAGAGTTCGGATTCACATTAATTGAAGAACAAACCGCACATTGATGATGAGACTCGTGAGTGTAATGACAGTAGCTGTTTGTGGACATGATAGTTACTCGGTTTCTCAAAAGAGTAATTAGCATATGCCAATAATTAAAAAGAAACGGCGAGTAATCTTTGTTTGCATGTTGCAGGGCCAGCAACCTCGCTTTTCATAACACTAAATAATCATTTTAATAATTAACGATAATTTCCAGTTTATTTAGAGTGACGATATGGTTTGCATAGTGATTACGCAACGTTATGAAAAGGCGACTTATGAAGTTTCTCCACACGATGATCCGTGTAGCTGACCTAGACAAATCTATCGAATTTTATACAAAAGTTCTGGGAATGAGTGTTTTGGATCGTTTTGAAAACCAAGAATACCGTTACTCACTGGTGTTTGTTGGTAACCCTGATCAACCAGATGGCGCGACCATCGAGCTAACTTATAACTGGGATACCGACAGTTACGACTTGGGTAACGCATTCGGACACATGGCACTGGGGTCTGAAGATATTTACGCCGCTTGCGAAAAAATTAAAGCGCTTGGTGGCAACGTTACTCGCGAGCCAGGTCCAATGAAAGGCGGAGAAACTCACATCGCGTTCATTAAAGATCCCGATGGTTACCAAATCGAACTCATCCAAACTCAAAAATAACGAGGTTTCCTATGACAGACGCATTATTTCAACCCATTCAACTTGGCTCTCTCTCATTAAAAAACCGTATCGTTATGCCTCCGATGACGCGCTCTCGTGCTTCTCAACCAGGTAATATCGCTAACGACATGATGGCGACCTACTATGCTCAACGTGCTGAAGCGGGCCTAATCGTTGCTGAAGGCACACAAATTTCGCCAATGGGTCAAGGCTATGCATGGACACCAGGCATTTACAGCCCAGAGCAAATTGCTGGCTGGAAAAAAGTAACTGATGCAGTGCACGAGAAAGGCGGCGTTATCTTCGCGCAATTATGGCACGTTGGTCGTGTGACTCACCCTGATAACATTGGCGGTGAGCAACCTATTTCTTCTTCTGCGCTAAAAGCAGAAAACGTGAAAGTATTTGTCGATAACGGCACAGACGAACCGGGTTTTGTCGACGTGGTTGTGCCACGTGAAATGACCAAACAAGACATCAAGAACGTTATTGAAGAGTACCGCCAAGCCGCACTAAACGCGATGGAAGCCGGATTCGATGGTATCGAGCTTCATGCAGCGAATGGCTACTTGGTTAACCAGTTTATCGATTCTGAAGCGAATAACCGCACCGATGAATACGGTGGCTCTATTGAAAACCGTCTGCGTTTTCTTGGTAAAGTGATAGAAGCGATGACGCAAGCTATTGGCGCTGAGCGCGTTGGTGTTCGTCTTGCACCATTCACTTCGTTAAATGGCACCGTTGATAGTACGCCAGTCGAAACCTACACCGCCGCTGCAGCGCTGCTTGATAAACTCAATGTGGTTTACATTCACATTGCAGAAGTGGATTGGGACGACGCGCCAGACACTCCGCACAACTTTAAAACCGCAGTTCGTGAGGCGTACAAAGGTACACTGATTTATGCCGGTCGTTACAACGATGAAAAGGCGCAACACGCGATCGAAAGTGGTTTAGCTGACATGATTGGCTTTGGCCGTCCGTTTGTTGCAAACCCCGACTTACCAAGCCGCATCAAGCATGGCTATCCACTGGCAGAACATGACCCTGCCACATTGTTCGGCGGCGGTGAAAAAGGCTTAGTGGACTACCCTGCGTACCACGCGGGTTAATTCATCTACGTAAAGCTGATTCGCAACTCGCGACAAACCAATAGCGAAACCAAAAGAACCTTGCTCTTCCCCCTGTAACGCCAAGATGCAGGGTTCTTTTTAGGCAAGCCATCAGAATTAACGTCTTTGACAAGATGTACAACCTCGACACGCAGAGCGCGTCTTTTTACTGAGCAAACTGCGTTGTACTTTACAGTAAGCATTCTTTAAAGCACGACGACCTGAAAACCAATCATCCGGTTTAGTGAGGATTAAGTAGCCGTGAAACCTCTTAACCAACTCGGTTCGATTGTTTTCGATAAATCGGCTATCAAACTCGATGTCGAAGTAATTCAAAGCCTCTTCGATACAAGTAAAGCTGGCAATTTTTTCCTGAATCGTATTCTCTGTCATCGTTTCTTTAGCGTAATCATTTTCAATGGAGTTTAAGTGCCTCGCGCTTTACGTTCTTTGATTTAGCGCTTCTTAAGATCATTCTTTATGGGTTTTCCATATTGAAATTCAATTTGGGAATTCGTTAACCCACCTAGCATTTTCATTTTGACAATCACTTTAAGGCACTGATTTAAATAAACATTATTTCTGGTTCATATTTTGCTCTACTTCATTAAACGGAATGTTGGAGCAACACGATATGACTTACAGAGCAGAAGTAGACGGATTAAGGGCGATTGCTGTCACGTTGGTGATTTTGTTTCATGCAGGAGTTGAGCAATTCGCTGGTGGCTTTATTGGCGTCGACGTGTTCTTTGTGATCAGCGGCTATTTGATCACTATCATCGTGATTAACGACTTAGAAAACCAGAAGTTCAGCCTTGGTGATTTTTATGAGCGACGCATTCGTCGCATACTCCCCCTCTTACTAGTGGTGATCGCCGTCAGCTATTTGATGTCTTGGTGGCTATTTTTGCCGCAAGCACACAAAGACGTTGGTCAATTTGCAGTGTCTTCCATTCTTTCCGCATCCAACATTCTTCTGTATTTAAAAGGCCACAATTACTTCGGTTTAGAAGATCAAGCCAACCCGCTGTTCCACACATGGAGCTTGGGCGTTGAAGAACAGTACTACATTGTCACTCCTTTGCTACTCATGCTACTCGCTCGTGGTAAAAACGCGTTTTACCTGACTTTTTTTATCACGGTATTTGTGCTGAGTTTGATGACTATTGTCTACGCGAGCAACGACCCTGATTTCGCCTTCTACATGATCTTCTCTCGCGCTTGGGAACTGGCAAGCGGTTCATTACTCGCATTAGTGATGAGAAAAGTCCAAGTTCAATCTAACGATACTCTAGCAACCATTGGCATCGTTTTGATATTGGCTTCCGCGCTTTTGTTTGAAAAATCGCAAGATGGCGCGGGCATTACGCTGCTGGTGCCGGTCATCGGTAGCGCGTTGGTGATTTTGTTTGCCTCGAAAGACAATGTCTGCGGTAGATTACTGAGCCTAAAGTGGGTCGTGTTCGTCGGCTTAATCAGCTACAGCTTATACTTGTGGCACATTCCATTATTTGTCTTTTACCGCTACGTGTTGGACACAACACAAGACATCAATATCCCACTTTACGTTGTCACTCTTTTTGTACTTTCTTACTTCACTTGGCGCTTTATTGAAAAGCCGTTCCGTAGCCGAAAAGCCATGAGCATGCGCACTGTGTCCGCGGTTATTGTGTTGTTGACGTTGCCCTTGCTAACGCTCGGCGTTATCGGTCATCAAAACGGTGGTTTTCCAGAAAGAAGCGCATTTTTCGAGGCCATGCGCGTTAACAACGGTTATGGTTTAGATTGCAACGGCAACACCAACGTTAACGATGTGTGCTCGTCTGCGCCGCAGCCCGCCATCGCTGTGTTAGGCAATAGTCACAGCATGGTTTACGTGAAGCGTCTATCCGAAGTAACACCAACTGGCGTGGCACAACTTACTCAAGATTCCTGTGCGGTCGGTTATGTCGACATCCTAGAAGCTGCTGGCTCAATTTCTTGCCGACAGTTCTTCAATGAAGCTGTCGATACCATTCTAAGTACCCCTTCCATCCGTCGCGTTGTTATCTCTTCTAATTTCAATAAAGAGCTTTCACAAGCCGATTATGAAGCATCATTAACCAAATTATTGAATGAACTGAAAGGAAAGGAAGTGGTCGTTTTCGGTCCAACCCCTTCTGCACCGTTTGCGGTAGGAGAATGCCTTTGGAAAGCGCGTTTGTTTGGCGAGACAGAAGAGTCTGCCTGCGACTTTTCTCCCAAACAACATCACCCTCAAAACGTGGCGAAGTTAGTGAACTACTTTGAGCAATTTGAGCACGTTGAGTTTGTCGACTTGACCGATGCCATTTGCAGAAATGGTGTATGTCGAATGAGAGTTGGAGCAAACAACGCGATGTATACCGATGACAGCCATTTATCTTACAAAGGTGCTGAGTTGGTGCTTGGGCATTACCTCAATACTACAAATGAAGCGCAACAGTTCACTTACGACCGACAATAACCAAGGAAATAAACTTTTATGCTTCAGCGCTTATCTCAGGTAAGCGCTGAATGCTTTAAAGCAAGACAAAACCAGCACGTCTATTTGAAAATGCGCGGATCAAACGCGAAATCGAGCTTTTCGGCTTTCTTGATGATCTCTTTTATTTTGGGATGATTTGGATTAACCACGTAGTTTTTATCACGAGGTGAAATCGTTGAAGGCACTTGCAGCGCGGCAAACTCTGGATGAGGATCATTGAGAAACTGATCACCAATGTACTGCGTAGACTCGCTCGCCGGTATTGCTCGCCACGTCACAGGGAGATCTTCTTCATCTAAGGTGGCGATGAGGTATTCTGGCATTTCAATACGATATAAATCGTAAAGTTTGGTGATAGCAGGATCGTTGTTTACGTGCACAAACACTTCCAACGAGCAAAGGGATTCCGATTCAGAGAAGTAGAGGGCTTCGGTTCCTTTTGAGTTCCATCGCCCTCCAAATAACTTTGCGCCAACGGGGCTGAATGGCGTGTCAGCAAATTTCTTTTGTGTGAGACGATAGAGCTTCATATTACGAGAATACCCCGTGCTCTAAACGGCCGATCAAATCTTTTACGATTTCAAAATCCACCGTGGTCGAGACCATATCAAGTGGACGTTTTCCACCTAAGCCATACACATTCTCTCTCATCCATTTTAACGCGCGCTCTTCGTCGTCAAACAGTTCTGTCGCGAGTTTCAATAACATCGCTAATCGATAGATTGCATCACTTTCTTGCGTATTGAAGCGCTCATCGTTTTTTAGACGACGCTTGATCGTGCTAACAGGTATCAATGTGACGTTTTGAAACTCACTCTGAGAAAGCTTCACACGCTCAACAATATTGCGATACACCTTTGGCTCAAAGCCTTTGTGAACCGCATCAGTGCGACCTGTTTCAGCGTCTTCAATACCCAACATAAACCAGAAATTGGCTTTATGAGGTTGTTTCGGTTTGAAGCTTTTTAATGCTGCAGTTGCCATATCAAGCTCCTGTGGTTCATATGGTCCGGTTATTATGGTTCAAATGAGCTTAGTTTTCAATCAAAGTAACAATCAAAGTAAAAAGATAGGTAAAGAAAAAGGCGAGCTTTTCGCCCGCCTCTCTTACTTATTCATCAACTTTGTTTACGCATCTATCGATGAACATCGTTTCACTTATTGCAAGTCAAAACGATCCGCGTTCATGACTTTCGCCCATGCGGCGATGAAGTCATGGATGAATTTTTCCTGATTATCATCTTGCGCATACACTTCCGCATACGAACGCAGGATCGAGTTTGAACCAAAGACAAGATCCACTCGAGTAGCCGTCCACTTCACAGCGTCGGTTTTACGATCACGGATTTCATATTGATTAGCACTCACTGGTTTCCACGTATATGCCATGTCAGTAAGGTTCACGAAGAAATCATTCGACAAAGTGCCTACTCGGTCAGTAAATACGCCCTCTTTTCCACCGCCGTAGTTACTGCCTAGAACGCGCATACCACCGATAAGTACCGTCATTTCTGGCGCCGTTAGCCCCATAAGCTGAGCACGATCTAATAAAAGCTCTTCTGGCTTAACCGCGTAGTCTTTCTTCAACCAATTTCGGAAACCGTCAGCAACAGGCTCAAGTACTTCGAACGATTCCACATCCGTCATCTCTTGGGTGGCATCACCTCGGCCTGGCGCGAATGGTACGGAAACATTATGACCTGCGGCACGCGCAGCCAGTTCAATACCTACGTTCCCAGCAAGCACGATAGCGTCTGCAACACTACAGCCCTCTTCTGCTGCTATTTTTTCTAGCACAGCAAGAACACAGCTTAGACGTTCAGGTTCGTTCCCTTGCCAATCTTTTTGCGGAGCCAAGCGAATTCTCGCGCCATTTGCACCGCCTCGGCGGTCAGAGCCACGGTAAATACGCGCACTATCCCACGCCGTACTAACTAACTCACTAATGGATAGGCCACTTGCTTCGATTTTTGTTTTTACTAAATCAACATCGTAGTCTGTCTTACCTGCGGGCGTTGGGTCTTGCCAAATAAGATCTTCGCTTGGCACATCAGGGCCGAAATAACATGATTTTGGTCCTAGATCGCGGTGTGTCAACTTAAACCAGGCACGAGCAAAAACGTCATCAAAGTACGCAGGGTCATTTTGGAACTTTTCTGCAATCTTACGATATTCAGGGTCCATTTTGAGCGCCATATCGGCGTCGGTCATGATTGGATTGTAGCGCTTAGAACCATCTTCAACATCGACAGGCTTGTCTTGTTCTTCAATGTCGATTGGCTCCCATTGCCATGCGCCGGCTGGGCTCTTTTTCAGTTCCCAGTCATACTTAAATAGTAGGTGGAAGTATCCGTAATCCCATTGTGTAGGGTGTGTTGTCCAAGCACCTTCAATACCACTCGTTACCGTGTCACGGCCAATACCACGTGTTTTGTGATTAATCCAGCCAAGACCTTGCTCATGAACGTCTGCTGCTTCGGGCTCTGGGCCAAGGTTTGCGGCATCACCATTACCATGACACTTACCCACCGTGTGACCACCAGCTGTGAGCGCGACGGTTTCTTCATCGTTCATTGCCATTCGCGCAAAGGTCACTCGCATGTCATGTGCTGTTTTGAGAGGATCTGGGTTACCGTCTACCCCTTCAGGGTTCACATAGATAAGACCCATCATTACCGCAGCAAGCGGGTTTTCTAAATCTCGCTCACCAGAGTAGCGGCTGTTATCAGCGTCACTTGTGGCTAACCATTCTTGCTCAGAGCCCCAGTAAGTGTCTTTTTCTGGGTGCCAGATGTCCTCTCGTCCAAACGCAAAGCCAAAGGTCTTAAAGCCCATGGATTCGTACGCCATGTTACCGGCAAGGACAATCAGGTCTGCCCAACTTAGTTTGTTGCCATATTTTTTCTTGATTGGCCATAAAAGGCGTCGAGCCTTATCCAGGTTGGCGTTATCTGGCCAAGAGTTGAGAGGAGCAAAGCGTTGGTTGCCTGTAGCAGCACCGCCACGGCCATCCGCAATACGATAACTGCCCGCTGCATGCCATGCCATTCGGATCATTAAACCACCGTAGTGTCCCCAGTCGGCAGGCCACCAGTCTTGGCTATCAGTCATTAAATCTTTTAAATCTTTTTTAAGTGCTTCGACATCTAGCTTTTTCAGTTCTTCTTTGTAATTAAAGTCCTGACCAAATGGGTTGGTTTTGGAGTCGTGTTGATGCAGGATGTCTAAGTTCAAGGCATTCGGCCACCAATCCATCACCGACTTATCTGTAGATGTTTGCCCACCATGCATAACTGGACATTTACCTACCGAACCGCCGTTTGCTTTGCTCATATAATGCTCCTTCGTGTCGTGGTTGTGGTAACCACTCTTTGTTATTCAATAAATCGAATATCCACCTCAAACAGCGTAGTTCATACACTGTTTTTTTAGTTAACGCCAAGTCAAAATTTCAAACATTTCAGCGAATAAATAATTGTTATCAAACATGTACCTATATGCAGAAAATATGGATAGAGATCAGTTTAAGTCCATACCTGAATACTTAATCCCAGACAGCCTCGCCATGTTGTGATCCCAGGTCGCTAAATCATGATGACTAAATTCATTCAGAGCGTGATGACCACACGCCCTCGCCATGACTTTCATGAGCTCGACCGAGGATTCGAAGAAATTTTTCAGTTGCTGGGATGACTTTTCAACGTCGAGACGCTGCCTCAAATCGGCATTTTGTGTCGCAATGCCTGCCGGGCAATTATTGGTGTTGCAGATGCGAGCCGCGACACAACCGATCGATTGCATCGCACTGTTTGCTATCGCTACTCCGTCTGCTCCAAGTGCCAACGCTTTGACAAAATCCGTAGGAACTCGCAACCCACCGGTGATGATTAATGTGACGCGGTCACTTACGCCTTTTTCATCTAAGTACTTACGTGCACGAGCTAATGCAGGGATGGTGGGAACACTAATATGATCACGGAACATAGTTGGCGCCGCACCCGTGCCACCACCGCGACCATCTAAGATGATATAATCAGCCCCAGCATCAAGCGCAAACTGAATGTCTTGCTCAATATGGTTGGCACTGAGTTTAAATCCAATTGGAATACCGCCTGTGATGCCACGAACTCTGTCAGCAAACTTTCTGAAATCGTGAGTAGTGTGAAGATCTTTGAACGTTGGTGGTGATATCGCTGGTTGTCCCTCGGGGATGCCTCTTACCTGAGAGATCTTACCTACATTTTTATTTGCAGGCAGATGACCACCCGTGCCCGTTTTTGCTCCTTGCCCGCCTTTGAAGTGAAACGCCTGAACATTAAGAAGCTTAGATTCGTCGTAGCCAAATTGAGCACTAGCAAGCTCATAGAAATACCGTGAATTGGCGGCTTGCTCTTCCGGTAACATGCCACCCTCACCAGAGCAAATCCCAGTCCCTGCCAACTCTGCACCTTTTGCTAGTGCAATTTTCGCCTCTTCAGAAAGTGCGCCAAAACTCATGTCCGACACCAACAAAGGAATGGCGAGTCTGAGCGGCTTACGCGCGTTTGGTCCCACAATCAACTCGGTAGACACAGGAACGTCTTCCAACAACGGTTGTGTCGCCATTTGCGCCACCATGATTTGTATAGCATCCCAATGTGGTAGCAAATGCCTAGGAACCCCCATTGCAGCCATCGGACCATGATGACCGAGTTTAGAGAGTCCCTCTCTCGCTAATTGGTGGATAAACTCGAGGGTTGGTTCTTCTTGAGTAGCAGACGCCGTTGGTTTGTCTCTTTTCTCTCGCTTTTGTTCCGGTCCCTCTTTACCGACTTGCTCTGCGGTAAATCGCTTGTGTGTACCATCACAAAAAGGAGCATTGGCGGTATGCTTACATTGGCAGAGATAGGCATCTTCGTCTTTTTCCGCACTAAAGCTCATTGGCTTTAAGCCGGTTCCCGAATGAGACCCATCGCAGTAAGGTTGATTTTTAGAACGCCCACATCGGCAGAAGTAATATTCTTGCCCAGCTTTCAACTCTACTTTGATCGGCTTGTTATCAGCGATGATTGGCTTGCTCATGTTGCCCCCTATTTATTATTGTTAACCATGCTTTCTCGCTGGCTTGCAATAAGCGTAGAACAGGAGCGTAAAGAGCGTCAGTGTCGCCGAGTAAAATGCGCGATTGTCGCCCGACTAACCTATACTTTTTATGGGTCTCATACACGTGGAGGCTATATGACGATTGCAACCCGATTAGATGAATATTTGACTGAGCATAACATTCACTTTCAAACCGTGAATCACAGCCACAGTCATAGCTCGCTACAAAGTGGTGTTGCAGCAGGTGTGCCTTTAATGAATATCGCAAAAGGTGTGATTCTTGAGGATCATGAAGGGCGTCATATGATGGCGGTCTTACCTGCCAACAACAAAATCAGTTTGTCGAGATTAAACGACGAATTTAATGCCACCTTCCACTTGGTGAAAGAGCGTATGGTTTACCGACTCTTCACCGATTGTGAACACGGCGCTATTCCACCGATTGGTAGCCCTTACCACATGTCGACAGTTTGCGATGAAAGACTAGCAAACTTGGAACATGTCTACCTTGAAGCTGGCGATCATGAAACTCTGATTAAGCTGGACCGAAAGGCGTTTAAAGAACTGATGAACGACTGTAGATATCTAAGATTCAGCAGTGAAGTTCTACATTAAACTTGCCAAGATCTCTCGACACTTCCTGAACAAGGCTCTATCAACAAGAGCCTTTCTTTGTTTTGTTGGTAGCACGCGATGGAAGTTTCTCGGACTTTGGTGCCCAGCGTTTCAGAGCATATAGAAACAAAAAACCGCCTATTCGGGCGGTTTTTTATCAATCAAATCATAATTATTATCGAACAAAGATCTTTTGGATCGCTTTTATCGCCATAGCCCTACGGCGCATTAATACGCTCGTTCTTGGCAACCATTTCGGTGTGTGAAGAATGGTTTTCGCATGACTAAAAGTTCTGAATCCTTCCTCTCCGTGATAATGCCCAATACCCGATTCACCAACGCCACCAAAAGGCGCATCTTCAGCGCCAACATGTAAAACCGTATCATTAACGCCGACGCCACCACTGTGGGTGTTGCGTACAATATGTTTGATGGTCGATTTGTCGTCCGACATAACATACAGCGCAAGTGGTCTTTGGTGCTGATTAATGTAGTCAATCGCCTCATCAACGGCATTGTAGGGCTTAACAGGTAGAAATGGCCCGAAGATCTCCTCTTGCATGATTCGCATATTCGGCGACACGTCCGTGACCAAATGAGGATACAGAAGTCGTTCCTCTTGGGGCGACGCTTCAACAGTGTGAAGGTTAGCACCTTGCGCTTTTGCATCCTCAAGTAGCGCAGTCAAACGATCATATTGTCGTTGGTTGACAATATGGGTCAGCTTTTGATTCTTGTTGGATTTTAAATAGAGCTTTTCAAAACGTTTTAAGAATAGCGAAATGAACTCTTCGACACGTTCTTGCGGTACAAATGCGTAGTCAGGCGCGACACAAATCTGGCCTGCATTAATGCATTTACCAAACAAGATAGCATCAACGGCTTTCTTCATGTCTGCATCTTTTGCAATGATCACCGGGGACTTTCCACCCAACTCTAACGTCACCGGGGTAAGGTTTTCCGCTGCCGCTTTTGCCACTGCGCGGCCAACACTCGTAGAACCCGTGAACAAAAGGTGATCGAATGGCAGTTGGCTGAATGCTTGTGCGACGTCTGCTTCACCCTCAAAAACTTCGACATACTCAGACAACCCACGGCAAATATCGACGATGACTTTATTGGTTTTTGGCGTAAATTCGCTGAGCTTCATCATCACGCGGTTGCCAGCAGCCAATGCTGTCACTAAAGGCGCAAGGCTCAAAATCACAGGAAAGTTCCACGGTGAAATGATCCCGACGACACCTAACGGTTGATACTGAACGGTTACTTTAGAAGGTGCAAGCAATAAGCCGGATTCGCGCTTGCTGGGTTTGCACCATTTTTTTAGTCGTTTGAGGGTATAATTAATATGCGAGACCGTTGGCAAAACGTCGGTCATAGCGGTATCAAATTCTGAGCGATAGCCAAAATCGTCACTTAACGCTTCAACCAGCGCTTGTTTGTTCTCAAGCAGCGATTTTTTTAACAAAACGAGGCGCTGTTTACGTTCATCCAAACTAGGATAAGGCTCGGCTGCATATGCCGCTTTTAAGCGTTCGAGGCTTTGCTGTAACAAGTTATCTACTTCAACCTCTGTGATTGCGTTCATGATGCTTCTCCTAGCCTAGTTTCTGCCAATGACGCCCCAAGTTAACACGAGCGCAACAATGTTACTATTGTAGCGCTCGTGAAGTTAGAGTTCGAACTCTGATTAAAATATTTCTGGGGTGGATACTACATCAAACGTAGTTCATAAATGCCTAGTCGTTGAGAGCGGTCAAGCATATCAAACTCATGATCAACGTATTCTTTTAATGTGGCGCCTGCACGCTCAGCAATATTGATGCTAGCGATGTTATCTTCCAAACAATGGAACTGAATGAATTGTGCGTGCCCTTTCTTCTTCAAAAAAGGGATCAATACTGCGAGTACTTGATCAATCACACGATGGCCTCGCCCATTGTTGGCAAGCCAGTAGCCAATTTCAGTAACACGTGTATGTGAATCCACACCTTTAATGCCAATAACACCCGTAAGTTGCTCATCAAAATAAATTGCGCACCAGTGGGAATCCAGCGCGTTACTGTTCACTCGCTGGGAAATGTAGTTCACGGCCTCTCTATGATTCGTGACAGAATCCGTCCAAGGTAGATAGCCCTCAAGGCTCTCTCGGTGAGTGTTCACAACCTCTAGTAAAGCGGATGCGTGTTTCGTGTTGAGGGGCTCAATTGAGATCCTTTGCGAGACGGAAAAACGCTTCTGTAAGTGATTTCCTTGATACGTCTCTTGGCATGTGACTTCATCCATAGATGTTATTCCTTTTTATTGTGAACGCTCAGCGCAAATCCTAACGCTTCATTTTATGAGAACAAACCTCTCTATAAAAACTAATCAAAGCCGTTGCCGTTCATTTAGCCCTTTTGATCGATCAGCGTAAATGGCGTTAGTGATGCCACATCTACATAATGTTTCCATACATGTTCATATAGGTGATGCTGATTGGCAAACGGAGCCAGCTGCTTAGCTTCTTCAAGCGTACACCAGCGATACTCTGTATGCTCTTCGTTAAGAACAACTGATTGGTTAGGCGGACAAAATAGCACAAAACATGGGATAACCATGATACGGTTATTTTTTGCTTCGTAGAACTGCTCTAGAAAGTCTGCTGTATGTAACTCAACTTGGTCAATTAGTGTCTCTTCTTTTAACTCTCTTAAAATGGTTTGCCACCCGGCTTCACCCGCTTCGATACCACCTGCAACATGGCACCAATAGCCACCTTTTACGCGTTTGAGTAACAGCATTTTTTCTATGCCATCAATTTTTGAAATGACAACGCCTGAAACATGCGTTGCTTTTATCGGGATCATGTAAGCTCCTTAAATATCGAGTTTTTATTGTTACGCTGAGAGAGGCAGATTAATTGCTACGTATTCTACTGTTTATTCATCTTGTCGACAGAAGTGTTTGAGTTTAGAGGATTTAATCGCTAACTAAGTATGCTAAAGTGAGATCTGTCGCAACAAATGAGCAGTAAAATGTCCAATTCATTCAACACTATGATTCCCATCGGTGTGCGCTTTATGGTGCTTTCCGCGTTCGGCTTTGCTCTGATGTCGGCTACAGTAAAGCACGTCGGCAACTACGGTATCCCCGTTTTTGAAATCGTTGCAGCAAGAGCGCTCGTTTCACTTATCATTAGTTATTTCGATGTAAAGCGAAAACGAATTTCTGTATGGGGCAATAATAAGCCATTACTATTTGCACGCGGTGCTGTGGGCACGATGGCTCTGATGTGTGTATATTATTCAGTGACCACCTTACCTTTGGCAGAAGCGACGATATTCCAATATATTCATCCGGTATTTACTGCACTACTCGCCGTATTTTTCTTGAAAGAGCGCATCCAGCCGTCAACTTTCCTTTGTATTGCGTTGTGCTTACTCGGCATCTATATCATGGTAAGCCCAGAAACTGGGCAAGGCTCAGATAGCGCTTTACCAATGTTTAGCGTCATGATTGCGATCTTAGGCGCATTTGGTAGCTCAATTGCCTACGTCATTGTCAGAAAACTGAGTCAGACAGAAGACAGCTCAGTGATCATTTTCTATTTCCCGTTGGTTGCTCTCCCCGCTTCACTCTTACTGATTGGCGACGATTTTGTAATGCCCGATCTATATCTGACTTTCATGTTGGTTCTAGTTGGTGTCTTTACCCAAATTGGACAATTGGGGTTAACCAAAGCGATGCAAACTCAACAAGCGGGTAAAGCCTCCGCTTATTCGTATATCCAGATCGTATTTTCTGTGTTGTTAGGCATCATTTTCTTTGGCGAGGTTCCGATCATTTGGACGTACGTCGGTGGCGGTCTGATTGTTACAGGCGCATTAATTAATGCGTTTGGTCATCACTTGCGATTACCTTTTGTTAAGCGCAACGCTTGATATACCTACCCAGAACCGTAAACACGACATTTAGAAAAACAGCCAGAGTGACTCTGGCTGTTTTGTGTTTAGCCTAACGTTAAGCTGATATTTTTAACCCTGCGATACCAGCGACAATCATTAGCAAGCTTAAGGCTTTGATAAGTGTTGCTGGCTCATTGAACAGATAAATACTCACGACTGCCGTGCCTATTGCGCCAATCCCTACCCATACGCCATAAGCAATGCCTAGAGGCAAGGTTCTTAACGCAATGCCAAGCAACCAAAAGCTCAATAACATAAAGACAATAGTGAATGCCGAAGCACCGAATTTGGTAAACCCTTGTGAATATTTAAGACCGACAGCCCATGCGATTTCACACAAGCCCGCAATGAAGAGAATTCCCCAAGCCATGTCACATTTCCCAACGAGATGGGGTCGTCCCCGAGAAAAGATAGAGCGGTGAGGTCGTCCTCACTTCTGATTGACTACTTATTATATACGGAAATCTAAACATAAAAAATAAAACACGTCGATAAGCATACAACTCAAACATCTCATGCACTCTTAAATTCTACGCTTTTCTTTTTAACGGTGGCGGACTCTCTATTTCGCATCAATAACGACACCGTTTTTTAACAATTTACATATAACCTTCTGGTGTTGAAAGTGTTGCATTTATTGCACAAATCACACAAAAACTAATTGAACATGTAAATATGAAAACGTTTGTGTGACTAATATCGCTTAAAACAATGACTGATGACTTTAATATTCAGCCGAATTAATTATAAGGTATGACGTACCCATGAAAGCAATCAAAACCTCTATCGCTGTCCTTGTTGGCGCCGCTCTACTATCTGGATGTAATGACGATACTGAATACGTCAATGTCCAGCCTAAAGAAGTAAAAATAGCGACTTACAACCTCTCTTTTGACCGCGCTACCTTCGAAACTTTGGTAGATGAAATGCAAATTGAACCAACGCAGCAAGCTGCGTTGGTCACCTCTTATTTAGACGGTTCAATCGCAGCCGAAGACAAAACCACTGCGGAAAAAGTCATTCAAATTCGTAACGTTGCAGCAATCATTCAAAAGAATCGTCCTGATGTTCTTATGATGGCGGAATACAACAACGACGGAACAGGCGAAAACAAAGCAGCCATTGAAGGATTCCAGAAGAACTACTTGTCTGTCGCGCAAAGTATCGATGGCGCGGGCGGTGAAGCAAACCTTGAGCCTATTGAATACCCTTATGCTGAATCTTATTCAACTAATACAGGGTTGTTGAGTGAGTTTGATCTCGACAACAACGGAACCGCAGGTCAAATGCCAGGTGATGCATGGGGCTTTGGCATGTACCATGGTCAATATGCATTTGCCCTTATGTCTAAGTATAAAATTGACACAGCAAACACACGTACATTCCAAGCATTTAAATGGAAAGATATGGAAGGTGCGAAAATTCCAACCATTACTATCTGTGACGGTTCGCAAAAGATTCCAGACGGCATGAAGTGTGGTGATGAATGGTACTCAGCGGAAGAATGGGATCAAGTGCATCTATCTTCGAAAAATCACGTCGACGCGCCAATCATCATTCCAACTCGCAATGGCGAGGAAGTTGTACACTTGTTGATGTCTCATCCTACTCCACCAGTATTTGACACCGGTAAAAACAAAGCGCAAAACGCAGCAGAAGTGGAGTTTTGGCATCATTACATTCAAGGCAAAGACTATTTTTACGACGATGCGGGTAAAACAGGTGGCTTAACGAACGGCGCTAAATTCGTAATGATGGGTGATCAAAACCTTGATCCAGTGGCTGGTGACGGTATTAGCTCTGTAATGCAAGAGCTGCACAACGATCCATTGGTTAACCAAACCGTGATGAATGGTGAGCTTTACCCAACAAGCTTTGGTGCAGCTGAACACGCTGTTGACCGCAGTTCAACTCACTCATATCCGAATCGCATCACTTCAACGTTTGGCTTAGGGGTAGACTATGCCTTGCCTTCAGCAGATTTGAATGTAATAGACTCTGGTGTGTACTGGTCAGCGTCTTATGAAGAGGGCCGTAAACTATTTAACGATGCACGTATCGGTAAGTATGGTGATGGTAAGGATGTATCTTCCGACCATCGCATGATCTGGATTAAAGCACAGTTCTAGACTGCATAAAAAAAAGCCAACCACAAGGAGTCGTGATTGGCTGTATATATTTGTGAACAAGATGGTTCACTAACAACGTCAGTTGGCTAGGTGACCCTCGGCTTAGAAAGGGTCACTCATACTAAAGCATGAGGCGTGCCAACTTTTCAGCGCACAAAAACAGGTTGTTATTTAATCACTTTCATTAAAACTTAACCAATAGCTACTGTTTGCTCAAAGAATAAATTGCAATTTGCAAACTACCATTGGCATTTCGCAATAAACCTGATCTTTAGCTCTTGCTTTTATTGCTTCCTAGCTAAGTCGCGTGCAAGGATTAACGCAAGTCCGAATACTTGCAAGAAGAGTCCGATATTCTTGTACCAAGCGATCTTTTCATCCTGCTTTGCCATTACCTCATTGAGCCCTACATTCTCAATGTAGTAATTATCGATGCGGTCTCTATACGAAGCTTGTGCCTGATTTATCTTTGACATTAGTTGCGGAAGTTGATCAATTTGTATTTCATCCGACTCGTTGTGAACCCAAGAAGATAAATGCCCTGCTAATACCTCTTCTAGCTCTAAAGGTATCGCTACGCTCTGACTTATGTGCACATGCAGCAGTAAAGCTTCTCTTTTCCTTTCTAGGGTTTCCACACTGTTCCATGCGAGTTGGATGGAATACAAGTTTTCTGCTGTTTGCTCTGCGAGCTGCGAGTGCTGTTTACCCAACTTATCAAGGACTAAGCTAGTAACGATGATCGCGCCAATATTCAGTACTAATCCAATCAGAACGAGTACCCATGGTGGTGGAATGTAACGTCGCAGACTTACCATAACTTATCGTATGGCAGGTAAATCATATTTAACACAACCAATGAAAGTATCACCAGAAATGTCACCTGCATCCCTCTAATGCGCTTTTTCAAGTCTTTTTTCAATATGCCTTTAGCATGAATAACTCGACCAATTACAAAAATAATACCGGTGAGATGTATCCATGTTGGGTAAGCACTATTGAATTCTAAAAGTGCCATTAAAATCAGGGTGATAGGGATATATTCTGTCGCATTACTCTGGGCACTACGAGCAATTTGTAGAGCCTCTACCCCACCATCTGCATAAGCAATTTGATTTAAGCGACGTTGCTTAATTACTTGAACAGCCAACCAAATAATGAGTATTGCGAGAATGTTGGCATACAGAGCTGTGATCATATGTCGTCCTTCTTGATCTGGTTTTCACTTATATAAGCGTGTCACTTGGCTATAACTATAGCGGTATCATTATGATAATGCGTCAAATAATCTCAAGTTATGATTTCTACTCGGAAAAAAACGAAAGCCAATGCTTCATGACATTAAAAATGCCCTCGAATGGAGGGCATAAGAATAAAGAAGCTAATATGTGAGAATATTGAAACCACTATAAGGGGTGTTTGACCAGCTTTTTGCGCCGATGCCCTTTGATAATACTTTCAAAAATTGTGAACAACAGCCCTGCCCAAATAAATGCAAAGGTCACCGCTTTCACTTCGTCAAACAACTCGCCAAAAAACATAACTGCCAACACAAACTGCAAGCTTGGTTCGATGTATTGCATTAGACCGACGGTTGATAAATTAGTTATACGTATTGCGATAGAATAAAATACGAGTGGTAAAAGTGTGATAGGTGCACTGCCAAAATACAAAAGCAATGTTGTGGTATCTGTGCCCGAAGCCAGTTCACCAGTTGCCCATTGTTTATAGAGCAAATATGCGAGTGCAACTGGAGTCAGTAACAACGCCTCAACAAACAAGGTTGTACTCCAGTCATAATTTATCTTCTTCTTGTACAGCCCATACAAAGCAAAGAACAACCCCATCGTTAGTGCGATAACGGGTAGCTGACCATAGTGAATCACTTGATACATAACACCAATTGTTGCCAACACTATTGCAATAAGTTTGCCTTTTGAGAGCCTATCCCCAAGAATAAATACGCCCAGCGCAACAGATACTAATGGCCCAATAAAGAAGCCTAAGCTGGCATCGATGACCCGATGATGGGTCAAAGCCCAAGTGAACGCACTCCAAGAAATACACATCAAACTGCTCGCCACAAACGTGTACCACAAGGATTTTTTATCAAGCCAGATTTCTTTCCAATTCAGCCCTCGACGGGTTATCCCAAGTACAATTAGAAACCCGACAGGTACAGACCCAATGATTCGCCATGCTAGCAACTCATCCATAGAAGCATTTGGTAAATAACGATAATAAATTGGTAGCAATCCCCAGATCACAAAGGAGAATGCTGCCATAAAAGTGCCATAACGAGTGTTATTCATAAAACTATCGCCCATCTAAACGACCAATTTGGCGTAAGTAAACAAGTCCGCCATACATAAAAAGGAATGCAATCTCGCAGTGCTTTATGATGCAGATGGCATTATTGGCTCAACGCTTGTACGACGGCGGTAAAGCCACTCACAAAACACAACATAAGTGCCCCAAACCGAATCTTTTCTTTTGGTAACGACTGGGTAGTTTTCATTGCTAGCCAGTAACCAAGCACCGCAGCAGGTAATAGAGGAATAGTAATGACCAAATGATGCAATGTGAAGAAGCCCACTGGGATTTGTACTATTAGTGAAATAATCGAACTGAAAACAAAAAAAGCCGATAAGTTGCCGCGTAACTGATTTGCTTCTTGATGCTGCAACAATAACGCCATCGGAGGGCCTCCAATCGCAGAACTGGTACCAAACAACCCAGAAAAGAAACCAGCACATGTCATACGCGAAGGCGTAGGCTCAACCCGAAACGGTAAAACACTCACCAAGACTGCAAACAGCACCAACAAACCAATCCAAAGCGTGAGAGTTTGTGTAGATACAAAAAAGAGTAGCAAGCCACCAGCAATTGATCCCGGCACTCGCCCAATCAACGCCATCTTTAAGCCGCCGATTTCAACACTACTGCGGTGCTTCATCGCATTCATCAACGAAATAAATAACGCGACTAAACAGATTGGCGCAGGAACATATTCTGGCGCCCAAAGAATCAGTAAAGGTGCGGCAACAATAGCCAAGCCAAAACCGATTGCGGTCTGGACATAAGAGCCAAGAAATATCAAACCTATTGCAAGGAAGTTTATCGAATCGAATTCCATTTAGATTATTCTTATATTTGAAAAATAAACACAAAACCAAAACACATTCACATGACGAATACCTCAGGCATACTGCGATATGAATTCCGCGTAGCATTCATCAAAGTGAATAAAAAGACAATCCATTTGTGCGGTTCGCCCTCATTTGCATTTTGTATTTCATTCCGCTGATGTACATGTTTGCTTACATCGAAGAGGATTCATGCTCGCCTGTTCACGCAGCATTTCTTCAGCGGAATTAATGACCTCTTAAAATCTAGCAGAATTAGACCCGTGAATTCTCCATTGCATTTAATGGATTCAGTCAATTAGTGCGGCGTCGGTATAGCACTTTACAACTCACCTCCTTATACTACTGATCGATTTATCATTACCGTACTTATTTACACAATAAACAAGTGTACGGTCAGTGTTTTTCTACCTTTAACTTGCTGTGAAAATAATATGAAAAAACAAACGGGATTTACTCTAATAGAGTTAGTCGTAGTTATTGTCGTGCTCGGTATTCTTGCTGTCACTGCCGCGCCACGCTTTTTAAACCTTCAAAGTGATGCACGTGAAGCTCGTTTGGAAGGAATGAAAGGCGCTATTGCGTCAGCATTAGGCGTCGGTTATGGGAAAATGGCGATTGCGGGATTGGAAAGCAAGCCTTACGTTTCAAACTTCGTAGACAGTGCTTTAATGGCAGATTTACCATTTGACGGCTGTAATATTGGTGGTTCAAAGCGCTGTGTTTTTTTATATGGATACCCTGATTCTGATAGCGAATCGATGAAGTTACTCGTGCAAGGACTGAACGAAGAAGACTCGGATTGGAAAACATTTCATCACCCGGCTGGTTCAACAACTCGCGAAATGGTCATTGCTGCAGCCGACGAAAAAAGAGCTAGCCTTACACAATGTGGAATTTTATATGGGCCGCCGCAGACTCCAAACGAGAGTTACACCTTAGAGATTCTTCCCTGCCCTCAATAAAAATAAGGCTGCCAATCGGCAGCCTTATTTGTTTCATCTGATCGGTTTTTTACGCAAAGTTAAACACGTATTTATCCATCATATTCACCATGCGGCCAATCTCTGGCTTGGTAATCGTATCATTTGCGCCAAGAGATAGTGCTTTCGCTCGGTTATCCTCACTCATCAATGACGAGAACATAATGATCGGCATTTTATGAAACGCTTCGGTATCGCGTAGTCTCTTCACTAAGTGCATACCATCCATTCGAGGCATTTCTACGTCCGTAACCACCGCATCTAATAGCTCTTTAACTGGCAAATTTTCTTCTTTCGCGACCTCGATCAAGCTCATCAACTTCTCATGCGCCTCACCACCGTCTTTACATGTGATCACATTGTAACCTGAAGACGCTAATGTATCTTGGATCAAAGAGCGAATAAATGCTGAGTCATCCACCACCATGATCGTTTTAGCATTACGCTTACCGACCATTCTCTGGTTGAGATCCACCGACTTGTCCCCTTTCACATCGTATTTTTCCATACTCAATTCTGGGTTGATGTCTGCGATGATTTTTTCAAAGTCGAGAATCATGATCAGGTTGCCTTCTTTACGGACAACGGCTACTACACAATCTTGTTCACCCGCTTCCAAAAACTGACTTGGTGATTCCACATCATTCCAAGAGATACGATGAATACGAGAAATGCTGTCAATTAAGAAGCCATTGGTCATTTTGTTGAAATCCGTAACGATTACAAACTTGCGCTCCAGATCTTGTCGTGTTGGCACACCTAACCAACCAGCTAAGTCCACTAAAGGCGTCAGTACATCTCTGGATGAGAACACACCAATCATATGAGGTTGTGCGTTTGGATAATCGGTTGTTTCTGGCACGCGAATTACTTCTCGTACTTTCGCAACGTTAATGCCGTAATAACAAGTTTTTGTGCTGCCATCTGGCAATGTTTTTTCTAAATGAAACTCGATGATTTCAAGCTCATTGGTACCACTTTCTGTCAAAATGGTGCTGGTTACGTTACTCATAAAGCCAATTATCCAACCAAAAATACGCATCAGAAAAAGTTTGATGCAAACGCCATGAGAAGCCATTCTCTGGCTAAAAATCCAAAAGTCCTTTTTAGTCGTTACAACAAAATTTGTAAACCATCAAAAGGACGGCTAACGCACATTTCCATACCAAACCATGTAAAATTGTCTCATTTTTGAACACGACATTATGAGTGGCCAAAGTGCGAATTAACACCTCCACTTTTAGCGGCAGAGTCAATGAAAAGTTTAGAAATAATTTGAAGTGATGTTCAGCGTCAATAGCCAAACCTATCTAACAGATATCAGTACAAAGTTGGCTACTGTGCTCATGCCTGGTGTAGAACAAGCTCTCTTCAAGTGGCATGGTATAAAACTGCGCTTGTGAACACACGAGTTTAAATCGAAGCGCTAGAGGCATCGCAAGAAAATCTGAAGGCATAGAACACTGAAAGAACACTTTCAGTTTGTTAGTTTTCTGTCAGCGTAAGTTTTAAGCAATCATCCTATCACTAGGTATTTCAATACCTGACATCGTTATTCCCATAATCAAGACACTGATTTTCACTTTTGGAAAGAGTCATTTTCCTTCCTCTTAGCAAGGTTTTTCCTACAATCCTATTCATCCAATTGCGCTGTCGCCTGACAGCACACTAGTTGATGTATTAGGTGAGGTTAACTTTGAATAATGTTCTTATTATCGACGCTCAACCATTGTATAGCGAAGCACTTGCTTCTCTAGTTGAATCTATAATCAACGCAGCTGAAGTGATTCAAACCACTGACAGTGCGGAAGTGATGGATCTTGTTCGAGGCCAAAAGATTGATTTGATTATTCTAGACGTAGTGCTTGGCGACCGCGATGGTATGCGTTTAGCCAAAAACATTTTAGCGACGGGATATCGTGGCCGACTGTTATTTGTTTCTTCACGCGACTACTCGAGTCTTTCTAAAGCAGCGTACGAAATGGGCGCAAACGGCTTCTTAAGCAAGCATGAAACAAGAGAGACCATTATCGACGCAATTGTGAGTGTTTCACGCGGTTACTCAATGTTTAAGTCGACTCACACACCATCGTCGGGTAACGTAACACTTTCAAATCGCGAAGCCATGGTGTTCCATTATCTTGTACAAGGCTACTCAAATAAGAAGATTTCTGAACAACTTTCACTCAGCGCTAAAACAATCAGCACCTACAAAACGCGTATTCTGAAAAAGTACCATGCGGACACGTTGATTGAACTTCTGCATACTATTCCTCAGTCAGAAAACATTGAGTTTTGCCGCTAAGCGCTCATGTATTTTGCAATAGCACCGATTAACAACTGGTGCATTGCATCATGTCTTAAGCTTTGCTTCACCTGTACAACCACTTTTGGCCAGCCATCTGGGTAAAAATGCTCTGGCACTCTTATAAATTTATATCCATCAATTGGCGCCTGATATTCAAGTAATACGGTTGCGGCGCTTTTTTGCTTAATTAGCTTCAATACGCTGCTTACGTTGTCTAGAGCCGCAATACGGTTGATGACCATACCGTGGCTTTCCATTGCACGCTTAACGAGCTGCTCTTTCTCTTTCCAACCGATAATCTCTAACATGATAAAGGGAAGTTTGGCCGCTTCTTCCAGGGTGGTAATTCCCAGCTCTTCAGGGACAACTACCACAGCAGGCGCATAGCCGATGAACTTCTGATAAACAGATTTCGGAACATCCTCGTTGAAGTAATGTAACTGCGCATCCACTTTGCCTAGGATTATCTCTTCTATCGTATACTCTGTAATCGTTGCTATCGAAATGTGCGCCTTGGGAAACAGCGCCATTAAATCCATTGCAAGTAAATGCCCAAATGAGTATTGAGCGGTTTGCGGTAAACAAATGGTGATGTCTTTTTCGTAATTTTCCGGTTCAAACTCATCTCTAATTAGACAAGTTTCAAGCTTCTCGAGTGCATCGGAAATTTTAGGTAATTGACGTTTTAAATAGTCCGTCGGTTCCATGTGGTGAGGATGCCGAATAAACAATTCATCGTTTAGCTGGAGTCGCAATCGGGCAAGGTATTTGCTAATTGACGCTTCGCTCTTCCCCATCGCTTTCGCAACGGGCTTGAGCTGACGGTGCTTATCCAGTAAGACAAGTATTTTAAGTAAGTTTAAGTCGAGATCTTTGTTCACGTGCGACACCAAATGTAAGGTCGAGAATAAATAGAGCAATCACTATTTGTTGACTGCTCTAATATAAAAGACCACTCATTCTGTTTGGTCAAATTAATCAAACAGTTATGTCATGGTTATGTTCCGTAACTTAACATTGAGTCAATACTAGCGCTGCTTAATGGGACTTTTGTCTATGTTTTTTCATCTCATAGAGATCTTCATCTGCACGTACAATAACGTCCTGAAGCGTTTCGTGTAATTCATTCGCCGCGATACCAGTACTCACACTAACTTCGATATCCAAGGTCTTTAGTCGGTTATCTTTAACGACACTACGAAGCTTCTTCGCCAATATTGAAGATTGACTGATACTGCAACCCGGCAGAATCGCAACAAACTCATCACCACCAGTTCGAACTAGATAATCACTATTTCGAAACACTTTAGACATAGCATCAGCAATAATCCCAATAACTTCGTCCCCTACATGGTGACCGTAATGGTCATTGATTCGCTTGATCCTATCGCCATCTATTGCAATGACAGAATATGGCGCGGTTTCCAAACGACGTTTGAATTCGCTATCTTGAAAGACTCTGCGGTTAAACAATCCCGTTAAATCATCTTTCGTCACGTTCGTCAGTGCTTTCGCGAGGCGAAGTTTGCTCTCTTTAGATTCATAAGCTTTGTTGTAATACGCTAAAGTTACGAAAAAGAAGATGATAAACAAGAACACGTAATCCAGTACAATTTTACTGAATGGGTACATGTAAACGATAAGATTGTTGTTGTCTGCGACATATGATTGGGTGTACGCGAATGATGGAAAGGGGTAGCCAGCGAAATAAATCACCATTTGCTTGTTCCCATTCGCTATTTGAACATCTACCGCTTTCCCATCATTGTAAAGCGGCGAGAGGTACAATTGTTCCGAGAACTCCCCCACTAACTCACCTTGAAAGTAAACCGGACTCATGATGCTTATCGCCATGTCATCGGAGTATGTCGTTTTAAATGGTAGGGAAAACAATACCCGGTCCGTCAGTTGTTCTTTCCACGCGGCTAACACACAAGAATAGTTACTTTTACACCAATCAACATCAAATGTGGCTTTCACTCCCTCTAGCGCTTCAATCGGTCTCTCTAAGATGAGTTTGTTTCCAGTATAAGAACGAAAATACATAACGGCATTTTGTCGATTGAACGCATTTGATAAATACGCTTCAGCCTGATGAAGCGATTTCCGTGCAACAGCTTCAACGTAATTAAGTTTTTCATAACGTGACAGGGAGTAAATCGCATCTTGAAAGCTCAGCTCTGTTTGCGCTTCTACTTCACTCACGCTCATACCTTTGTATTGCTCGAGCTGCGCTTCCGTCAATAGCCCCATGAGAATTACTTTTTGTTTTATTTTGGCTAAATTATTCGCGTAAGTGTTGAACTGCTTTACTTCATAAGAAATTAACACCGCACCAATCATTGTGACAGAAGTGACGAATAGTAATGTTGCGATGAAAAGAGACAACGCGATACTTTTAAGTGTCATGATGCGGTCTTACGCCCCCGCCACTCTTGTTAGCTCAACAATGTTCTTTACGTTAAATTTATCCAATAGACGGCGTTTGTATGTGCTGACTGTTTTATCACTTATTGATAGCACTGAAGCGATTTCTCTATTGGACTTTCCTTGTAGTAAATACTTCATTACTGCACTTTCTCTGCTTGAAAGTTGTGGCATTTCTCGAACGCTGTTAACAACTTGCTTAAATTTGAAGAAGGTATACCCCTTCTCTACCGCTTCTATCGCGTCTTTAAGAATGTCGTGATTTTCCGATTTACACACATAGCCATCAGCGCCAGAACGAAAAGCCATTTGGCTGTACATTTGGCTAGTTTCAGCGGAGAAGAAAATGACTTTGCCTTCATAACCATGGGATTTGATACGTTTGTAGAAATCAAACCCATCGCAATCTGCCAAGTTCACATCTAAGATCAACAGTTGAATTTCTTCCTTTTTCAATATTTGTAATGCCATCTTCGCTGATGTTGCAGTAAATACCCCGTTTGTTTTACCTAATTCTTCCATCAACGACTTGATCGCAACACAAACGAGAGGATGATCGTCAAAGATCAAGTAATTCAATTTATTCATATCTTTCATTTAGTATGGTTATGGCTTCTAGTGGCATGGGTTTATCAATGTAAAAGCCTTGGCAAAGATCAATCCCATACTCACGTATCGCTTGCAGTGTGACTTCGTCTTCAATACCTTCCGCGACCAGTCGTATATTCAAACTTTTCGCTAACGCGCAAATAGCAACAACGATGTTGTGTTTTTTGATGTCGCATTCGACACCTTGTACAAACGAACGATCGATTTTTAACTCGTTGAATGGCAGTTGAGCCAGTTTTTCAAACGTCGATGAACCCGTGCCAAAATCATCTATTGAGACAGTGACACCGTTCATCCTCAACTTGAGTAAATTCTTGTACAGGGACGCGCTAGTCTGAAATGTATCTCGCTCTGTAATTTCAATGGTGATTTGTGATGGGTCAATCTCGCTCTCTGAACATTGCTGTAAAAAGTAGTGAGAGAACGCCGTATCTTCTAAATTTTCATGGTCTACATTGATGGATACGTTTTGCGTCAATCCGCGGTGTTTCATGTCATAGATAACATTACTCAATACAGCTTGAAACAACTCTCCAGAAAGGCGGCAACGCTCTACAATTGGCAAAAAATAATGAGGGGGTAACACACCATAAATAGGATGATTCCAACGCGCGAGCGCTTCATACCCAAGCACTTCCCCACTTTGCACATCGACTAAAGGCTGGTAATAATTTTTCACGCGCCCTTCAGCCAGAGCAAACAGGAATTCTTGATCTTCCACTTCAATAGGTTGCGCAAAGCTGACTTGTTTCGCTTTTTCATCTTTTATTTTACCCAACAAATCAACGACTTCATTTTCATCGTATGGCTTAGGCAGCTTCCCTAATACTTCAAAACTAAATCCCTCGCACATGGCTCTTACCGCAGAAATAATGGTCAATTCCATTGCACTGACCAGTACAACTTGCCCCTGGTACTGGACTTCATCGAGCATTTCCATCATATCGATGCCGTCTTTTCCGGGCATTTGGATATCACAAAAAATTACGTCAAAATGTTGTTCCTGCACACTCTGAATAGCGGCATCCACACAGTTAAAAGGGATGACTTGCGCGCAATAGCGTTCCAATATTTGCGTAAGTATTGTGGTTTGTAGCGGATGGTCATCAATCACCATCACATTAAATTGTGTATTCATTTGTCTCTACCCAATAGTTTATGTTTTCGATCTCCTGCTCGATTCGTAAAATTAGCTCCGCTGTTCGCCTGTCAAACTCCGCAGCAGTAACTCGTTCTGCCTCAATACAAAGCTCAGCCAGCATGCTTACCCCTATCGTCCCAACCGCTCCTTTGATGCCATGAATGACCCGTTTTTTGTCTCGCTCAGTCGATGCGGCGTTTAAGTTTTTTATATCTGTAGACATTGATTGACTAAACACGCGCGCAATCTCTTTTGCGTCCTGTGCTTTGAACCGTTTAATCCAGCCGGGCAGCCTCCCCCTCTCTTTTTCGCCAATAAATGGAATCAAAACGGTTTTTAATTGATTAAGGTCATAGGGTTTGTAGAGCACATCATCAATGCCGATATCCTGTGTACGTTCAATGGCAAGACGAGCATCTTCTGCTGTCACACCGATGATTGGAATAGCTTTAAATTCGGAGTTTTTCACGTGCCTAACAAGCTCATAGCCATCCATTTCTGGCATATGAAAATCGGTCAGCAGCAACACAACGTTTTCATCTTGGTTGATGTATTCCCATGCTTCGCGGCCGTTGTTCACAATGACAGGTTCGATTCCAAGTTCATGAAGCTGCATTGCTATCACGCTTTGGTTAATGGGATTATCTTCTGCGACCAGTACCGTGCCGAGAACCCAAGAAACCACTTCTTGATTTACGTCACTAAGCTTGGTGTCTTGCTGCGTTTGGCAGAGCAAATTGAACAATATATCTGGATACTTAAGCTCTCTTAGCGTAAGACTGCCAAGTACTCTTTGTTCGTCACGCAGCATTAGGCCATTAAAACTGGCATCGCTGTCGTGTATAGGGTGAAGGTTCGCCACCATTGTTTTTAACGTCGCTGGACGCATTTTCCACGCGTCACACCACTGGCGAATATTAAGTGGTAAGCTCTCGCTATACGTCCAGTTCAAACAAACGTCTGGCTCAGAGTCGCAATGCTCAATTGGCAGTTTGACGGTAATCGTCGTGCCCAAGCCAAATTGTGAATCGATGCAGAGCACGCCGCCCATGCAGTCGATCAATCGGTCAACAATGCTCAGCCCCAATCCAGTACCGCCATATTTACGCGTAATAGTGTCATCCGCTTGAACAAAAGGATTGAGAATGCCTTCGAGTTGGTCATCCGTCATGCCGATACCTGAATCCGCCACTTTCAAAATAAGCTGCTTTTCATGAAGAATGACACTGATTCCAACCTCGCCTTCCGCAGTGAATTTCACCGCATTGGAGAGCAGATTGGTGGTAATTTGCACCAATCGCAGCGCGTCGATTTCAATGAAAGCATTCGAAAATGGTTTGATTGTCACTTTGTAATCCAAACCTTTCGCGAGCGCTCGTGGTTCAAAGCTTCGAAACACATCGCACAAGGTTTTAAGCAAGTCGGTCTTAGCTGGGGCGACGGTTAAGTGCCCTGCTTCTAACTTTGAATAATCCAGTACTTCGTCTACTAGCGTATTCAAATGATTGAGCGAGCGTATGGCTTGGGCAATTAACTCGCGATTTGAATCTGCCGTCACTTGGTGATTTAGCAGATCGAGGATGCCGTGTGCTGCCGACAATGGCGTTCTTAATTCGTGACTCATGGTTGCCAAAAAGTTTTCGCGCGCACGTACCGCGGTTTGCGCTTCTTTTTGCGCATCGATTAACGCCTGCTCACGTTCTTTTTGCTGGGTAATATCTTGAATAACCGTCAGTACAAACTTGTTCTTACCGCTAGGAGAAGCGATGACTTTGCGTTCTCGATATACATGTTTAATATCAAGTTCACAGCCCGACGAGGCAACCTCTTCTGAAACACGCTTTCCAGCAATAACAGTGGTCAGTTCATCAAAATTATTCACCAGAGGAGCGTGCGTAGAATCACTTTTCAACTTACATTGTTGGCACTGTTTACTGTTGTAGTTGGCACAATTGCTCATCTCCATATGGTTATTTTCACTATGGATAAAAACCAAGCTATTGATCTCTTTGATGATGTCCATCAGCCATTGCTTTTGCGCTTCCTCATTGTCAGCATTAAATTCGGCTAACCTCACTTTAAGTCGCATGTGAGATAAGGTGAAATACGCCGCAATTAACATGAGACAGAATATGAATGAACCAGCAACAACAAATGTAGCGATCTGCTCCGCGTCATAGCCATAAGTCAGTTTGAAGCTTCGGTGAGAACGCTGCAGTTTTTCGATCTCGTTAGAATCAATGGTTTCGATGATGCTGTTCAACATGTGTTGCAGTTGTGTATTGTGGTTTGCAACCGCAAATGCATTAGAGAACGTCAAAACGTCCTCCGCATTGATCACCAAGCCATCGACTTGATCTTGTGCAATCATGTTGTGAACGATGTCGTCAGGAATGTAAGCCACATCCAAAACGCCCGATTTCAAATCGGTAAGCAGCTTTTTCAAATCATCATAATGATCAACTTGGCCTTGCTGCCAAGTGCCCAAATGAACTAACCCTTGCTTTTTCAAAGTGAGCAGAATACCCGCTTCTTTCAATGCAGATTTATCGCGCTTGCTCTGCTCCGCTTGGATAGCCACGTAATTACTGTGCATGAATGGTTTAGTGAACAACCAATCTGACTTAGGTAGCTCACCCACATAAGAAACGGGGACTATATCGGCATCAAATGCCGTTAATCCATTAGAAAGGCTCGACGTCGGTTTCACATACTTAAAGCTCAAGCCAGTACGAGACTGCAATAAGTCGATGAAGTCTGGAAAGAAACCGTCTAGCTCGCCCGTTTGCGAATCTCGGTAGAGAAACGGATAAGCTTCGTCACTGCTGCTGTAAGTTATCACTAGTTTGTTTTGATGATTACGTCGGTAATCTACCAATAACTTATCACTGATATGGTAAGGATTTTTCGAGGCGACGGAGCGAATATTTTTTCCATTTTGCTCCCACTGAAGGATTTTGTTGATGTCATCGATCAGACTCTGTTTGTCCAACGAAGCGATAAAACTCACCTCTTCGTTTTTCAACCAACTGGGAATATCGACAACCCCTTTTACAATGTCATTCAAATCCAAATATTGGGTAATACCAACATAAGTGTAAATCAGCGCGTTCGCTTTACCTCGCTTAACTTCATTAAACGCCTCTAAACGTGTTTTAACGTAATGTATCTTATCGATACCGCGTTCAGTGAGGTTGTCACAATATACACTGCCCTCAACACACACCCATTTAAGATCACGCGCATCACTATCTCGGTAAGTGGCATTCCGATACCAAACAGCGATAGTGCTCGAAAAAAAAGGCATCGAAAACAAGAAACGCTTTTCTCTTGCTGCTGTTTTACTAAATCCAACCGCACCATCAATCCTCTTGCTTTCGACATCCGCAAGTAAAGACGGAATATGCTTGTAAGTCCGAAGTTCTAACTCATAATCCAAAGCTTTAGTAATGTTAGACAAATACTCAAGACTAATTCCGTACGAAGGACCAACGCTACCGTCAAACGAGTCTTTAGCTTCGTCTTGCGCAATAACACCAACGATGACCTTCGGTTTAGGACTCTGTTTGGCAGTTGAGCAAAAAGAACTCGCTAAAAAAATTAAGGCGACGGACGATACCGTAATACTTCTAAGAATACTGAGCATGACTGCTTCCTCTGAATGGAAGCTCAGACTAGTTTTTGTCAGATAAAAGTCAAACTTCGCTCAATAGCGAAATAAAAATAAAGCTTTGATATAAAACCAAAAAACCAAAATTCGTCAGAACAATCTGACAACACAATCCACCTTTGACTACACAGCGTTTGCGTTCGGTCTCTCACCCAGACGGATATTCACTGCGAGTCGGTATACATAAGGGATGTGTGCTTTTAGGTTTGCACGCCATAGCTTTTTACTTTCATCTTGAATGATTCATCATCATTCCATGATAAACTGGCGTATTAACATGAAAGAAAGCTCAACTCCGCGGTTTCGAGCAGCTTGAAGTAAACACAGTTTTAGAAAATGCGTTCTAGTATTGTATTACTCAAGACTCACATTGCTACTTTTACAACCGCTGGAGCATTAGAAAAATTAAGGTATTAAATTCAAATGGTTAATAACTCAATCCAGTGGTTTCCTGGACACCCGCATTAAAATCCCACAACTTACCAGTACGTATTATTTATCATTTAATATCAATAATTTAAATAAAAACTCAATTCCAAAACGTCCCACCAGATATCACTACAAACCATCATTTTGGTACCCCACCTGGTACCCCACCAAATCAATTTACTATACAATGGTCTTCAAATAATCACTTCAAAGATCATTGGCCATGGCAAAACGAATCACTGATACAACAATCAAAGCTCTAGTTATCACAGACAAGGAATATACATTCACTGTTGAAGAGGGTTTGCAGCTTCGTATTCGTCCTAAGCGCTCAGACAAAGGGACGGGAACCAAAGCTTGGCAATTTAAGTACCGTCACCCTGTAACGCGAAAAATTACCAAAATTCCAATGGGCACCTACCCTTCACTACGACTTGCAGCTGCAAAACTCGAAGCCGCCGAATATCGGAAGCAAATCGCAGAAGGTATCGATCCAAAACGATTCAAAGAAGATAAACGGATCGAAGAATTACGTAAGCACAATGATAGTTTTCTTGAAGTTTCAACCATGTGGTTTGATAGGAAGCGCAAGTCAGTCAGCTCTTTTCATGCGGAACGAATCTGGAGAACACTGGAAAAGTACGTATTTGATAGCTTAGGGCCCCTTCCAGTAAGTGACATTACTCGACGTGATGCTATTGAAATGCTACGCCCTCTCGAAAAAGACGGAAAACTATCCACCATCAAAAGAATTTGTCAGAGCTTAAATCAAATTATGGAGTATGCGGTAGCAAGTGATGTGATTAACGCTAACCCATTAACCAAGATGATCAATTCATTTGAGAAACATAAAGTAGAAAACATGCCTACCATACGCCCAGAGCTGCTGGGTGAGTTTATGACTCGTTTGCGGCAGAATGAAAACATTCAAGATAAGACTAAACTACTTTTGTTATGGCAGTTGCTCACGATTTCTCGCCCAAAAGAAGCGGCTAGAACACGCTGGAAAGACATTGACTTGAATAAGCAATGCTGGACTATACCTGCCGAAGAGATGAAGCGAAGACGAGAGCACAGAGTTCCTTTAACCAAACAAGCGATCGACATCCTTGAAAAGATCAAAGTTCAAAGCAGCGGCAAAGAGTTCGTTTTTCCCAGCGAACGAAACTCTGACAGCCATGTGAGCGTCTATACGGCTAATGCTGCCTTAAAACGTAGTTTGGGGTTTAAAGATGAACTTGTTGCACATGGATTAAGAGCCATTGCCTCCACCGCTCTACACGAACAAGGATTCGATACACTTCACATTGAAGCTTGTTTATCACATATGGATAAAAATGTGACTAGAGCAAGCTACAACCGCTCTGACTTCTTCGAGCAAAGAAAAAGGATTATGTGCTGGTGGAGTGAATATATAACGAAAGCGAATCGCAGCTAATAAACAGCGAGTGAGACATTAAACCTAACATACTAAGGTGTTGAAGGTTATTTAAAGAGGCTGAGCTAAAACAGCCTCTGCCGAACGACCTAAATAGGAGCGAGTTGCACTAAAAAACGATGGCCAGTCACCGGCCCTATTTTTCCTAAGTACAGATGCGGCTAACGAGCTACGAGCTTGCTCTATCGATAGACCACGTCCTACTCTTTCTGTTATTCGCCTATTGAGGTCTTCAAGAATCACTTTTCGAGCCCTCATTAACCGAGGAGAGTTTAAATTTAGTTCTTTAATTGTTTGGCGCGCCATTTCAGCGTCTAGCCCTTGAGCTTCACAAGCGCTCTCATTTACATCCATTTGGCCCGTAGTTCGAGAAAACTTCCAAATGTTGTGGTGAGGTAAATTTAATGGGTTGAAGATAATCGTATCCAGAATTTTGTCATCTTTTGGTACATCACAAGAATAGTTTTTCCGATCAGTATCAAACCTCTGCTCAGGCTCAACAACTTTGCTTTGATTTCCACCACAGCAAACGGCTAATAAGTTGCTCCACTCCAAGCCCCAGTTAGGCTCTCCCAGATCGCGTTTTGATTTTGGATGAAAATGCTCAATACGACAGTCATCCAATACTCCGTTTGTTCCAGACAGTAAATCTTGCTCACAATATGCGCATAAATTGCCTTGATCTGTCCGTAATTGTTGCTGTGTTTCATGATACCTTGCACCGCAACAACGGAAAGTTTCTCCAATTAATTCATTATCTTCTTTATCTTTATCCCACAAAGCATCAGGGTTTGCTGCTCTAAATACACCTAGCCGATTTGGCTCGACTCCTTTATTGATTTTTTTCATTGTCTCGCTCAAACTCACGAATACGAACATCTGTTTCCAATTTTTGAAGCTCTGCTTCTGTCTGCCCACCCCATTGATATAAAGCGTTTTTAAGCTCTAGAGCCTCATTTGTATCCCATTGGTCAGCTTCTACTAGTTCCGTATAACGATTTAGTTTTTTTACAATATCAATGTGTTGAGGTCGAATATTGCCTCCCAAGACGTCTTCCAACATTCTTGTACTTTCAGAGCCATATGTACTAGTTCCTGTTAATAATTTTGCTTCACTTTCATCGGCAGAAACAATGCGAATTGATTCAGCATGAACAGTGGTAAGTACTTGGGGACTATGTGTGGTAACAATAAATTGGACGTTTTTAAACAAACTTGTTAGATCGTTTAGAACTTTCTGCTGCCATCTCGGATGTAGGTGAAGCTCAATCTCATCGATTAGAACAATCCCATTCACTGCTAATGGGTTATTACTGGTAGGGTTAAGTAAATAGGCACGTCGCACTAAGTCGATTGTTAAAGCAACCATATTTCTATAGCCTTCGCTTAGTTGCTCTAAGGTAAGCTTTACACACTCATCCTTCTCATTTTTCCAATGCACGACAACATCATTGCTGTTTTTATCAAACTCTATGCTCTTTGCTCGCTCTACAATCTGATAAACAGCCTCAGAGACAAGTCTCTTCGCCGAGTGGATAAACTTGTGATCTTTTAGCTCATCACGCTTTCGAAGTTCATCTACTTCAATTTTCGAGAACCAGTTTTTTATAATGCCGTAGTTCACCTTAGCATCTAGAGCAGAGTCATAACCTTCGCCACGAATATCTTTTTCGAAGGGGTTTATTGCTACTTTAGAACTTGTTGGGGTGAGGGCGCGACTTGTTCCATAGTAGGCGATCAATGGAAACTCAGATTGGCTATCAACCAACTGACTGGCATAGCCAGTTAATGCTGCAGTCCCTATCTTAGGTGGCTCTGATGTCCCGGCTCCTTTTGCTACAAGATCCCAGCTCAAGCTTGATGTTGTCTCAATCGCTATACGAGCATAACTCGCAACCCCATTCAAACTGACATGAATGTCCGATTTTTTTATCAGCTTTCCTTTTGCATCAGGCATAGCTGTGAGAAAAGGACCAAGCCCGCACGCTACCGCTTCTAATATTGAAGTTTTACCAGCACCATTTTCTCCAACCAATACATTCAAAGAAGCATGCATTGGCACTTTGAAATCCGTGTATCCCCTAAAGTTGCTTACAGTGACCTCGCTAACTTTGAGGTCTTTACGTACGTAAAGAGAAGGATCTAAGTTAAATTGTCTTTCTGTTATCTGCCGAGAATGTAAGCTAACACTAAATCGGCCATCATTGTCACAAGCCTCAACAATCGCATTTATGTTGTCGGGTGAGAGAACATTTCGACCTCGAGCTGGTTCATAGAACAACGAAGCATCGACAAACTTAACTCTATTGCTATTTTTATCCCCTAACCCTGAGTTGAGAACAAGAAGCACTGTCGGAATTGACGTCGAGTAATGGATGTTTCTAGGTAATAAAATGACCTGTTCGATAACTCCCTGAGATACTAAATACTCACGAACCTTGGCTTCAGAGCCTGTTCTCGTTAAGGCCCCTAGAGACATTCCGACTAACAGCTTACCTTTCTCTGTAAGAGCTGACAGCATTGATAGCGTTATAAACCAATCACTTCTACTTTCTGGCAAAATACTGGCTACGTCTAGCCACTCATTACGCATTGAATAATAGATTTTTTCCCGAGATGATTTGGGGATTTTCATTCCAAAAGGTGGAAAGGAAACAATTAGATCGTATTTATTTTCCTGATAGGTAGGCTGCGATAAGGAGTCTCCAAAAAAGTCTCTACCTTTTATTCCCCTGATTACTCGGCTTATTATTAGTTGAAAATAAGCGTCCTTGTTGACTTCTTGAGTATCTATACAAACTCTTTCTTTACTTACATTGGAAAAAGAAAATGCTGTGTTTCCAGCCCCTGCGAATGGGTCGCACACTGACTTTGGTTGATAGCGCAACCCGAGCGCAGTGACCAAGTGGTTCACATCTTTGGGAGTGTAAAACTCACTTCCTGATTTACCTTCATTTTCAGCAAAGAGTAAGTCTAGTTCAGATAGAGAAAGTGACGCTATGGAAGAGCTTCTATTTAATAGCCCGTCTCTGATTGCATGACGAACAAAAGACTCATTAATGTTGTCGAATGAACGTAATGTGTTTTCTAAGTAATCGCACAGAAAATTGGATAAATCGCGATGAATTAATCCTAGATGGACAGCATGATTTATAAGTTCGTAAGAATATTGGGCAATAACATTAAATGAATCAAACCTTGGTGCATCAAAATGCTGACCAGTGTTTGATTGGAGATAACGTATGAAGAAAATTGAATACGCTAATGAGCGATAGTTCGATATAGGAGAAGCACCACGAACATAATCAAGTATCTTCCATATTTCTCTTGCCTGAGCTTTAGCCAATTTCAGGTCTTCATCGCGATATGTCATTTCTTATCTCATTACTTAACGTTTAACGTATAGAGCCCTTAGTTAATCAAGCTGTCTCTATTCATTCATGCTGCTATTTTGCTTCATCATGTCAAAAATCAAATCAACATAACTTGCCATTACCTGAGGGTCTTTGAGTAACGTTCGGGCGATATCGCCTTCTTTCAGCAGAGCCTGCACAACTGCTTGTTTCACTGCTTGAGGTAAGTCGCCTTTGAGGGCTATCGACTTGTCGTGCTTTTCTACCTGCTCAACCACAATTGGGTTTTGGATGACACGAGTAATGGTGCCGTTGGCAAAGTTTTGGCGACCTGGTTCATCACCAACATCACCAAAGAGTTCGTTCAATCGACGAATGATGTCTTTTAGAAAGACTTTTTCCCTGTCGTTAGGATCACTTGGGTTAGGTGTTATCGGCGTAAGAGGTTGTGCTACACCATCAGGTAAATCGGTAGTTGAAGGCTTTATCTTGTATTTTTCTAGCACAAGAGCACTGAGGTCGATGTTTTCTGGTGTTACCCCTTTCAATCGACGCGCAAGCAAATGGGCAAACGCGGCAAAGTTTTCCAGTTCAGGATCGCCAAACTCAATCAATTGCGCCATGTAGCTGTAGTGCTTCACAAATCGAGCCAAATCTGACTTGAAACGCATCAGCGCCTCGCGTTGTTTGGTGAACTCGCTGCGTTGCGATTCTGCGTAGTTCGCAGCTTTCTCATCACCAGCAAGGTGGGCTTTGTTGTATTGCTGATCCCAATGGTTTGCGGCATCAACCAGCTCTTTCAACTTAACGTTGAACACATCGGTAGGGCGTTGCGTGGCAGCAAGCAGCTTTTTGTGCGCGTGGGACTTTTTATCGGGTGTTTGGCCGAGAATCGATTTACCACGCGCTTGCTTAAATGACTCTAAATCTTGATGATTGTAGATGCTTTGCTCATCCAGAATCTCTTTGATGTCATAGATGACATTGACATCTTGCACTTCGTTGAGCTGCGCGCCTTTGTCGTACTTTTTAAATGCATTGAGAATAGTCTGCGGCTCATTGGCAAAATCAATTACGTAAGTCGTGTCTTTGCCTGGGTAGGTGCGGTTTAAGCGAGACAGAGTTTGCACCGCTTCTACATCTGAGATTTTCTTATCCAAATACATGGCAACCAATTTTGGTTGGTTAAAGCCCGTTTGGAACTTGTTGGCGACTAACATTACGCGATATTCGGTTTTCTCAAACTCATGGCGCAGGTCGGCTCCATGCGTGTCTGGGTTTAAGTTGTACTCGGTGTACTCTTTATCGAAATCAATCCCTAATGGGTCTTGGCTATCTTCATCACCCAAATCTTTACCCGGTACTTTTCCGGAGAAGGCAACCAAGGCTTGAATACCCTCGATACCATGCTTTTTGATGTACTTATCAAAGGCGAGCTTGTATTTCACAGCCTGCGGTCGGCCTGATGTTACCACCATGGCTTTGGCTTCACCTTCCAGTAGGTGGGCGATATTAGCCTTGAAGTGTTCAATAATGAATTCGACTTTTTGGCTGACCGTAGTTGGGTGCAGTGACATCCAGCGCGCCAAGGCGCGACGGGCCTGTTTGCTGTCTACGCGCTTCTCATCTAGGTTGTTCTCACCAATTTTGTAAGCCGTATCGTAGTGGGTGTAATTCTCCAGCACATCAAGAATGAAGCCTTCATCAATGGCCTGACGTTGGGTGTAGAGGTGAAACGATTCTGGCTTGTTTTCATCTGACACTGGTTGGCTAAGATCTTTAGGCCGACCAAACAGCATCTTGGTGCTGTGTTTAGGTGTGGCAGTGAAAGCGAAGTGCGAAATACTCTTGGGCATAACACGTGCGTCTTGCACTTTTTTCAGCACTTCTTCGATTGTCATTTTCTCAAGCTCTTGAGGGCTGAGGTTCAATGTTAGAGCAGCACGTAAACCTTTTGCATTTGAGCCTATTTGAGAAGTGTGCGCCTCATCAATGATCACCGCAAAGTTACTTTGCGCCAAAGATTGATTGGTCAGAATCGCCTCTAACGCATACGGGAAGGTTTGAATCGTTACCACAATGATCGGCGTGCCAGTTAGCAGCGCTTTAGTCAGTTGCTTTGATTTCGACTCGCTACTCTTTTCGCGGTCAATAGCCTTGATCACCCCATATTGATGATCGAGCTGCTGCACCGCATCTTGCAACTGCGAATCCAGCACGGTGCGGTCGGTCACAATGATCACGGATTTAAAGACCGCTTTACCATCGGTGCTGCGTAAACGAATCAAATCATGGGCTGTCCATGCGATGGTGGAGGTTTTCCCTGAGCCAGCGCTGTGCTCGCAAAGATACTGCATGCCTGCACCGTTCTGGCGGGCATCGTCAATCATCTTGTTTACCGCATCAAGCTGATGGTAGCGGGGGAATATTTGCGTTTCTTTGGGAACTACTTTGCCATTGCTGTCAGTCACCTGTTTGGTTTCGACATACACAAAGCTGTAGAAGATGCGCAGCCAGTTATCTTTTTGGCCGATCTCTTGCCAGAAATAGCTGACCGGATATTCGCCATTTTTACCTAGTAGGTTGATATGCACTGGTAGATCAGAGGTAGAACCATCGTGCCCTTTGTTAAAGGGCAGAAAATAGGTGTTTTCACCCGCCAGTTTGGTCGCCATAGCAATTTCGGTATCCGACATGGCAAAATGCACTACTGCTCCACGCTTAAAGGTTAACAGCGGTTCTTTACGTTTGGTTTTTGGATCAACTGGCAATCGGTCTTGCTTGTACTGCGCAATGGCCGATTCTATCGACTGGGTGAAATCGGTTTTTAGCTCTGCGGTGGCAACGGGTAGTCCGTTGATAAAAAACACCAAGTCAATTTCCCACTCGCGGGTCGGGCAATATTTCAGTTGGCGCACCACGCGCAAAATATTGTGCTCATAACGGGCTATACGCTCCTCATTGCGCGCATCTTCGGGTTTGCGTTGGCCCATGGCAATGGTGCCGCAACCTGCAATGGTAAAGCCTTTACGCAACACATTAATGGTGCCGCCTGTTTTACTAGCAAGTGCTTTTTCCAGGCGCTCCAGTAGCACCTGCTCGGCATTTGCACCATGCAGTTTATTCAGCTTGTGCAATGCATCGGGTTGTGTGGTTTTTACCCAATCCATAACATCTTGCGGGTAAATGGCGCGTTGCTGGTCATAGTGGCTGGAGTGGCCTTCTTTCCAGCCATTGTTCACCAACTGCTCGGTAATATATTGTTCAAAATGCACTTCATGATGTGCTGCCATTACACCGCCTCCCTGACGTCGATTTTCCCTGTGACAGCCGCGCTGATCAGAGATGTGCGATGTTCATTTAGTAACAAGATTGATCTATTCGTTTCTTCTAAAAGCCTATCAAACAACTTAGTTTTGCTTTTTATGTTACTCACAATCGCTAGTTGTTCTTCGTGAGGCGGGACTGGGACTGGGAAGCCGCAAATATCTGAGCAAGTAATAGCTCCTTTAGTACTTCCAGCCCCTGAAGATTCATATCTTATTCTTCCATATTGAGAGGTTAGCCAGAAATGCAAGAACTCAGGATCTAGTTCTTTTTGAGTGATTGATATCGCAGCTAAATGCTGGTTGATCGTAGCGTCAATTTTGCTAATGGCTACACGTCCTCTTGTCTGCCCTTCACCAGTGATAGCCATCAGTATATCGTTTGGTTTAACTGCCTGAACACTGGTAACTTTAAGCGCTAGCTCAGTGATGTATTGATCTGCATTTTCAATATAAACATCATTAACTTTTGAACTGTTTAACCATCCAATAGTGCCTCCGTTCCAATAATCACCAGTATCTCTGTTTGGTGTGGCTCCATTCGATACTTTGGCTAAGTATTTAATTTTGGATAATTTCCAGTGGGATGGAATCACCTCTAGCCAATAGTGATTTGATTTCATTAATTCCACATCGGGATTAAGCCCCTTTGTGACCACATGGCTGATCAGTGCTTGGCGTTTTTCTTTGAGCAGCTTAATAAAGGTCTGCTTTTCTTCGATCAGACTGTCGATGCGCAGAGTTTCGCGATCAAGGAATGTCGCAATGGCTTTTTGTTCTGAATCGTTTGGGATGTAAACAGCACAATCTGCGATATCTTTGAAAGAAATGGTTTGTCTGATCCCTGCACCCAATGTCTTCATATGGCGCACATCAAACAGATAAAGCAACCATCTGAGATAGGCTTTATCAACAACGCCTAACGATTTGAGGACGATATAGCCTGAGCTAACAATAACGTCGATATCTGCCAATGCTGTTCGCAAACTCTTCAAGTCATAGTTCAGATTCAGAGGGTTGATGAGAAACTCCCCGGACAATACCTCTTGGTATGCAGCCTTTGTCTCCTCGCTTAAACGCTCTGAATCTTTGAACACGACGTGCCCAAAACTAATAGAACCACAAGGTAATTCTAAATTTTGTGTCTTCGGTTTTTCGTTAAGTAGGAACTTGAATTTGTTCTTGGTCCAATGCTTAGGAACCTTACCTAACCAACTAATATCACTTTGCTGATACTCAGTGTACGGACGCATCATTCCGCCACCTCATTCAGCAATGCCCGAATGCGCGCTTCACATGCCTTTAGCTCACCGTCAATTTCACCCAGATCGCGTGGTGGCACGTATTGGTAGAAATAGCGGTTAAAGTTAATTTCATAACCGACAATGCCCACTTCACCGTCTTTTTCATCACGCACTGAGTGATCGATGAAGGCATCCGGCACATGTGGCAGTACCTCTTGCGTAAAGTAATCTTCAACATCACGATCAAAGGGAATGTTTTCGATGTCTTTGAGTTTAGGGTCGGCGATCACTTGGCCTTTTTCATCCAGTGCAGGCTCGAATTGCGGATCAATTTTTACAAAGTGCGAAGTTAAGCCCGAGGCCAATGCCTTAGGGCACTTACCAAAGTCACCTTTATTGTGATTTTGTTTCGCTGCCAAATGAGCCCATTCATAAGGCTGAAGGCCAAGGTTATCTGTAAGGTATTGCACCCAAGCGGTTTGTTGTTCTGGCTTGAGCTTTTGAAATGCCACTAAGTCTTTCAGCTGGGCGATACCATTCTCAGTAATATTGAGTTTGGCGCGCAGCGGACGTTGAATGGTCACTTTGCGATAAGCAAAGTCGGTGGTATTGAAAATTTTGCAGTTATCGCTGGCTTCAAAGTCATCGTATGCACGAACAATATCGTTGATCTGCACATCGCTGAGGTACTTACGCTTACTGCCTTGCGACTTACGCATTGGCGTCCAGATGTCTGCCAAGTTAATCAGTTGCACCTGATTCTTGCGTCTTGGTTCTTTATGGTTAGATAAAATCCAGATGTAGGTGCCAATGCCCGTGTTGAAGAACATATCGGTTGGCAGGGCAACAATCGCTTCGACTAAATCTTGTTCCAGCAGCCAGCGGCGGATTTCTGATGGGCCTGAGCCTGCATCGCCGTTAAACAATGGCGAGCCTGAGAGGACGATACCGACGCGGCCACCGCCGTTTTCAGGCGTTTCCATTTTTGATACCAAGTGCAACAAGAACAACATGGAGCCGTCAGAGATACTTGGTAAACCAGGGCCAAAACGACCAGCATAGCCAAGGTTTTTGTGTTCTTTAGTCACTTCGGTTTTGGCTTTATCCCACTTAATGCCAAAAGGCGGGTTGGCAAGACCGTAGTGGAATTTATCGGCGCGTAATTGATCGTCTGATAGGGTGTTGCCTTGCTTGATGTTGTTGGCATCAAAGCCACGGATCATCATATTGGTTAGCGCCATGGCATGGGTCGCGGGGTCGAGCTCTTGACCAAAAGGCACGACTTTGGCGCTGCTGCCCATCTCTTCAATTTGGCTGATGGCATCGGACAGGAAGCCACCCGTACCACAGGTTGGGTCATAGATGGTGCGGATCACGCCTTTCTCATCAAAGATTTCTTCGTCCGCTGCTAATACAAGTTTAGTAGCAAGACGCACGGCATCGCGCGGGGTCATAAATTCCCCTGCCTTTTCATTCACCGAGCTGGCGAACTTAAAAATCAGCTCTTCATAGGCATCGGACAATACACGGTCGGATACCACCTCTGGATGCAGGTCGAGGTTGGCAAAGTAGCTCACCATGCGGTAGATCAGCTTGGCTTTTTCCAGATCTGCAATGGTTTGACCAAATTTGAACTCATCAAAGATGGTACGCACGTTTTTGCTGAACTGGCTGATGTAGTGTTCTAGGTTGTCACTAGTGTCTGATGCACCTAAGGTTTCCAGGCTGTATTCACTGGTGTTGTAAAAGGCGAATCCCGCAACTTCTGGCAACACTAAACCAAGGTCAATGCCCGATTGTTTCTCGGCCAGATAGAACTTGCGTACTTCTTCACGGGTGGGTTCCAACACGCATTCAATACGACGCAGTAGCAAAAAGGGCAGGATAATGCGTGCAAAGTCGGTGTGTTTGAAATCACCCCATAGATCATCTGCCATGCGCCAAATAGCACTGGAGAGTTTGGCGCTTTGTTCTTTGTCTTGTAAGTTCATTGTGGTACCTGAAATTTTTTGATTCGACTCACCGCCATGCGGTGAAATATATTAATTTGTGTGCAGTCTGCAATAAGTTGATTCGCTGGAAAATAAACATTACCTGACACAGCATTTGTAGATCACACTAGTTAGTTTTGGGGCTTTTGACTTTCGATCCAAGCTTCAAGGTCTTCACGTTTGAAACGCCAAGAACCGCCGACTTTGAAACCAGGAAGCTTTCCTTCGCTTGCTAATCTATATGCTGTTTTTTCGGCCAGCTTTAGGTAAGCAGCCACCTCGTTCAAGGTTAAAATTTGGTCTACCATTCAGAGTGTTATCTCATGTTGGTTTTATTCATCAGAATTTATGGTGAGAGAATATGGGAAAATTGGGGAATCGGCAATGTGAGATAACTCAATACAAGACTGAGTGCATAGAAAAAATACAAATCCCCACCAGCTTCCGCTAGTAGGGATAAATCAGATAGCATTCAAAGGGGCAAGGTCGATGATCAACGAGTCCTTCACTCGATTAAATTCTTCACTTTCTATATCGCAGGTTGTGAAGCTTTCCAAGAGTTCTTGCTGTCTCGGTTGTCCAAATGCTAAGCGATAGAGCACAAGTATTTTTTTGACTTCAGCATATTTCGCAACTTCTTTACTCATTGGGTAAGTCGGTACAATTCGTTCAATTTGAGCCTTCCCATGAGGAGTAAACCAGTACGGCTCTAAGTCACTCGTTTTATTCACATCATCATTGGCTGCTTGCGCGAATAGCTGCTCCCAAACATCCGCTTTGTTGCCAAAATCTGGAGTGTAGTTTTCTGCTATACGTTGACGAACAACAAGCGACTTATACCTGTTCACCCGACCTTCTCGTTGCTCAATATCGATAGGGTTGTTGGGTAAGTTCCAATGAACGACTCGACGGCAATACCAATGAAAATCGAGCCCTTCTTGACCTATCGATGTAGAGCTCAACACAAATGGTCGAAATGGGGAGTTAAATGCGTCACGTACATTCACTACTCGTTTCAAGCCACTATCATCATTGAGTTTTTGATTACCGAGCGGAACAGCAAAATGACAACGCATTGTTGTCCTTTTATCTTTTGGCCTTTTTTTCCTATCTTCCCAGAAATGAACATTCGGACTTGAGCTTTGGAGCCCCATAGCATGTTCAAGCTTACTTGTTGCTGCATACACATCACTACCTGATGTCGCGAGTAAATGGCAGTATTCATCTAGCATTGATTGGTAGTTACCATGTGCGCAATAGACCAAGACCTTATACCAAGCAGGTGAAGCCGTCTGTCCAGATAGTAGGGTGTGTTTAACGTTACGTTTGACAATGGGAATAGCGTATTCATGATTAAACAGTCTGGTTGCAAGCTCAGCAAACTGAACAGAGTAACCAACTAATTCGAGTTCAGAGATGCCTTCTGACCATAGCGATTGAATGGTCCTCATTGCGCAGGTGGCAGGGTTAGCCAGGCTTGAATATGCCAGCACTTTGGCTAAATCATCAGGCATTTTACCTAAAGAGAATGACTCACTCCCCTCAAAGTACTGCTTAATTTTGGCAAAATGCTTAATACGACCTTCTGTGTTCAAGCGAGACTTAATCACCTCTAACCAATTCTCGAAATGATCTGTCTTCCCAGCTTGTCGATCCAACAGCATAGGAGCGAGCACGTACCAATCGCTATTGGTCTTGTCATCACTTTCATATCGCTTTAAACCGGCCAATTTGCTCTGGATTAACATGGTTTGTTGAGCCAAAACCTCATCTAGGCTCACATCTAAATACGACACTTCGGCTACCGATTTACATGGATAGAGTAAATGCCATACGTTGAGAGTGGATTTCCCTTCAAATCGAAGCAAAGGTGAATTACCTTTATCGTTATGATATTTAGGCCTTTTCCCCTTCCTCATTAGTACTCGACGTTCGGCCTCATAAGACCACAGACAACTTAAAGCCTTTGGCACAAGCGCCCACGATGAAAATAGCAGCGTCTTAGTAAAATTCTCATTTCCTTTAAATACACCGTCAAATTGGTAATAAGGTTTGCAAGGTGGGGACCAAAGCAAGTTCTCCGGCGAACCTTCGAAAATGACTTTACTTAACGCTTTGATCTTTGCGTTCGGGGCTCTTTGTTCAACGTTCAATTTATAGTTTTGAATGTTGCTACGAGATAACCAAGCGTGAGTGTGCTCTCTGCTTTGGTGCCTTCCAAGCAGCTTTTTTACATCAGGGTTGTTGATATTGCGGTGGTACAGTTCTTTAAAAGCATAACCATTTAAGAAAGACATCGCCCAAGGCGCTGACTTAGCAAACTCGATAAGAGATACACCTCCACGCCCCTTAGGCAGCACTGCGTTTAACGCTTCGATCGCTCGGTAACCTTGGACTTCTTCAACACTAAAGTCAGAACCACAACATAGTTCATTAGAATGAATAAGCTGCTCAAAGCCTTTGCTAATTTGGCTCCGCTCAGTTCTGGCAATATACTCTTGCAGTAACTTTTCGACTGAACGCGCATTCGTATCGCTGATAGACTCAAAACCTGCATTGCCGGACGACAGGACTAACATATCCCCATGAAGCTGATTACGCTTCAGTTCGTATTGAGAAACAAAATTCACATCATTGTGCGATAGAAAATCGAGTAGCTTATGCAATTGTTCATGATGACTGCTTTCATCGTCCTCATCGTTAATTGTCGTCATCGCTTTAAAAGGCGTTGCAGATAACAAAAGTACTTTGGATTTTGCCTTTTTGGCTTTGCCCTTATCACTAAATACCTGCCTAGCAATTAACGACTCTTCGGAATCAGAGCTTTGATCTGTTAAAGACTGAAAACGTTGGAACTCATCTAGGATGAACAAGTCTGCTTGTAAACTTCCAGCACAACAGCGCGCCACCAGTCGACGAATTTCCACTCTAAAATGGTAAAATAGATGGCTAGTTTCATCGATTTCGCCTGAGTCCTTCTTCCAACAATTAGCCAGGTAGAGCGCTGCATCTTGAAGCGATGAAAAGTGTTCTCTTAACACTGTAGACTCACAAGGCTTAGTTAAGCTGCCTTCCAACTGAGATACGACTAACGGATCTGTATCGAAATACTGATCCAGATACCTCAATTCATCTTCCCATCGACCCTCTCTGGTAATCTGATTGGTTTTAAATAGCTCACGAACTGGCTTCACGACTTCACATAAATTCGTCGTTTTAGACAGTAGAACCGCTAAGATCGCTCTTTCCCGGCAGTTACCCGATCCAGCAGTCAACGTAAAAGAAGTCGAAGGGGTTAAGGTACAAACTTCAATAACGTGCTCATCGTTTATTTCAGATTTTTTCGGCTTTAGAGCCAGTTCAACCAAGCGCCCAAATGTTGATGGTTTCACCCATCGCTTTGCATCTTCACCATTAAATAGCGCCAGCTTTTGGCGATTCTCATCTGCCAATGCAAGGTTGGAACAGATATAGATGACACGCATCGGTTTAGTCGTGTTGGACCCTACATGTCTTTTCAGTAATTGAGCGATGACACCTTTCGCGACGATAGTTTTTCCTAACCCCACTTCATCAGCTACAAGTATTCTGTGGCTATGTTCGGGTATTTGATACTTATCTATAACTAGGTCTACCGTTGCCTTTTGAAAATCTTTAAGGCCAGTCAATACACCGTTTAGTTGCTCTAGGATCGCTTGTGTCATTACTTCGTGTTCTTCTTATTTTTACAACTATTTATTAACTACTTGGATGGTACAAATGACGAGAAGACGCCCCATAATGTCTTGAATTCATCTGGAATGATCTTTTCATCGACTTGCGCCTGTAAACGATCAATTCTTTCTAACAAATCCGGACTTAACGCAGCTGCTCGCATCAATTTTTCGTAGATCACACTATCTTTGGTGAAGAACACGCCACCAGCCCCCTCACCGTCTCCCTTGCTCGCACTGTTCATCAAATCTTGCTTACTTGGGTCGATATGTAACAGCATCGCGATATAACTCATAAACTGTGAGCGATTCTCGAGCAATTCATTGGTTATTGCCTTTCCACGGTCCAATTTACAGTTAAATATTATTTCAGCTTGAACGACTAAATTTTTAACCACTGAATCCTTTTCAGATATTTCGAAATGGATCAGCGCACTAATTTGGGAGGGTTTAAGGCTATCCCAAATAACCTCTTGAGCTAGGGCTCGTGGCTGTGACGCACTCAAAATCGAAACCTTAACCTCAAAACTCTCCGGAGTCTCAACCAGAGCCCCATTTAAGGTCAGCTGATATTTGTCATCACCACATAAATCAACTTTGAGCTTCCAATCTGCATTAATTAGGCTGAACTCTAATAAACGAAGTGTTCGATCAGAGTCTTCACCTTCAGTTTCTTCTAATTCGCTGAACTCATGTTTTGTAAATAAGCCGGTGCCATGCTCATTAACCCATTGCTTGATCAGTGAATGAACACCAATGTGATCTTTGGAGCCCATTAAACGAAGCATGAATTCACTATTTCTAGGGCTATTGGTTTCGTCTCCCATCGCTGCTTGAGTCGTATTCGCAGACCCCAGATGCCAGCTAGAAGTGGAATCAGTTTCATCGACAACTAATAACTTTGCATGCAAGTTGAGGTCGTTTTCTACAAATGGGGACTGGTCCATTTCCTCATTTTCTTCTGCATCGATGAGGTGTTCGTTAAGTGCATAGCAGTGCCAACCGTCCAACGCTTTCTCACCCGCCATGTCCAGCTCTTCTTTACGGCTAAATAAGTAACGTTGGTCATCAGGAGCAAAGGTACTGAGCCAATCTAGAGCTCCTATCTTGCCTCCACCTCTGATAAAAGGTGAAACAGCAAGCATGGTTTGATTACCATGCTTTAAACGAATTGGACGCTGTCGTTTATTGCCATCATGAAAAACAGTAGAGAGAAAACCAAGTTCAGTGATGTTATCTGGTTTATCCCAATGCACCCTAACTAGCTCTTCTGGATCAATCACTTCATCAAATGATTGCGCTGATGATCCACGGTAAACCTCATCGAAAAAGTCAATCAATGGACGATTGGCTGGCTTGCGCTTCCCTCTTGATTCTCCATTAATGACAGCGCTGAGATCCCAGCTGCGGTCAAACGTTAAGTTACGTGACAACACTATCAAACGGTATTTCACATTTTTGTTTTCATCTGGGCTTTTGAATCGCAGTAACCACAATTTCGGGTGAAACGACGAAAACGCTGAATTTGACTCTCCTGCGTTTGGAACTACAGGCACTAGGCTGCGTTCCAACAAGCCAAATAAGCTGTTGTACTTATCTGGCAACTTAATATTGCCTTGTTGGTAGAAAACCGTGAGTTTATCTCCCAGCATTCCTAACGCTTCCAACAGCGCTATTCTCATGTGTTCAACCGAGCCTTCTAAGGTATGGCCAAAACACATGGCAATTGGCACCGTCAACAAGGTATTTAGATCCAAGCTATACGTCGTGGCGATAGCACGAGTAAGCTCATAACCCTCGGGAGCAATAAGCTGTTCGCCATAGTCTAAGCGATTTTTATCCGGCACTAACATCTAGCCCCTCCTGGATATCTTGTAAAATGACTCTGGCAGAAGGCCAACGAAACTCCAGTTTGCGCATTCCAACCCACTTTTGATTTTCACTGAGGGCTTTTTTCAGCAAACACCTTGCCCCTTTATTTGCTATCGCTTGCTGCTTAACACATGCATCCAACTTATCTACAGGGGCATTCTCGCGAATCAAGCTACACCAGTTTTCGATAAATTGACGTGTACGATTGTTTGCGCTTTTATGTGGTCCGAAAGCAAACTCATACCAGTTATCGATGCTCTGCTGTTCAAAGCTCGTCGGCTGTTTATGAGCTTGGTTCAACCAAACATCAAACTCATCATTCCATTGTTCAATCTGTTCGATATTTTTGGCACGTTGGGCTATGAGGATGTTGTAACGAATATGCGCGCCTTCAAGAACAAAACTAAATTCCAGCGCTTTTTCAAAACATGTTTTCGTTTGTTCGGAAATAGGAGAGTCTTTTAACTTTTCATAAAGGGCTTCGGCCTGCCAACCATTATGGACATCCATATCAGCCACTTGCAAAGCTTCACCAACAAGGTTGTGCTTGAATAACTGAGCGGGGACACTATGTTCAATCTTACTCGATAGCTGTAGTTTATTTTTGAGGTAATCAGCTTCTTTACGTGTAAGTTTTATTGACACTTGGTTTAACCAAGATTCACAGTAACCATCTGGTTTCGTCATCAGTTGGGCAATATCAGAATACTGCCCATCGTCATCGATATGGGCTTCGCTCTTATTGTTTGCTAGCTCTTGGTACTGATTAACAAACTCTCTTAACGACAGTTCTGTTTTAGCGACGGATAACTGGCGCAGTCCATTCCAGTAGACGGAAGAAGGCTTACGAGCCACTCCTTTCTCTAGGCTGTCTTTGCCAATGATCCCATCAGGCATGTCGTGTTGATGGTTTTCGACTAAGCACCTAGCTAATTTATCTTCTTGCTGGCTAATGTATTCAGCCAGAAGAGGCCGCTCATTAGGTTCTAACTTACGATAATCATGAAAGATATACGGTATAGTGACAAAGTACTTAGCGCGGGTTTGGATAGTAGAAAAACCCGGAAAAAGCTGATCGGCAAAGGCATCCCTGATTTGTCCTATACCCAACTCATCAAGCGTACCTTTCTCTTGTAACATGGATAACACTTGAGATACACGCTCTCGCTCTGTAGATGAAAAATCTATCCAGCCAATTAGACTTCTTTGTCGGCTCACTACTCTCTCACATATTCATATTAATTTTTTCATATAGTAACAGTCACTTAAAGTTCCTGCATACCACATTGTTTCAAGTATTCGAACGTTTCCTGGTCATCACACTTTATGACCAAACCACTGCGCCCACGGCTGAGCAATACCCTATAACTACCCTCCGTGTAATGCTCGTACTGGCGCCTGTCTTCAACCACCAGCTTTCCATTCCTAAAGACCATATCCTGCCCCCAGTTAAACAGCGCAAGTGATAGTTCTAAACCTTGACAACTAAACTCAGTACAAGCCGCTTCAAATTGGCAACATGAATTTCTAGAGCTTGGTGGTTCAACGTACCAAGGACCAATATGTTTACCAGGCTTGAATTTGTCTTTCTGAACTTCCTCAATAAACTTGCCACCTTGGCTGGACATCAACCAGCCTGTTCTAAAGGCGTCTTGAAGCTTGTTTCCTTCGTGCATAGTTTGTTGTAAACCCAGAGCGTAAGTCTCAGCAGTTTGCTTGTTTTTAGTCAGTCGTAATGGATAGTCAGCCTGAATGTCCAAAGCGACTTGTTGTGCTTGGTCAGGATTGTTAGATAGAACCGCTTCAATCCACTTGTCTAAACTTTCCGTATAGGCCTGCCGAATGGGCGTTTTAAGGTAATACACGTCTTTCTTAAGTGGCGTAATGAGCTGCATTTTATCAGCGTGAAGCGATGGCATAATTGGGACTACTTTGCCGTTTTGTGCTCTTATTGCTGCATCTAGGTCTGCTAGCATCTGCTCTAACTGCATCTCATTGCGATGGATCGCTTGACCATCCCCCACCAAAAGCACCAACACTCCAAACGGTTGACAAGCAAGCCAGTTACAAAACAGCATTAACTCAGACGGTGATTGTGATTCTCTAGGGCTTGCTTTGTCCCACGCTCGCTGTGCTTCATCAAATACGACAAAAGTTTCTCTGCGTGATTTTAGTGAGCGCTTCAGATCCTTCTTGAACGGGAGCAGATCTTGGATCATCACTCGACCATCAATGACCTTATCTACAATCCGATTGCCTAGCTGTTTACCACTATACTCTAACGTATGTTGTAGGACCTGAACGAGAGGTCTATTACCAGAAAGAAAAATAGGTTCACTCTGCTTTGCGCTCTCACTACGTGCAATTTCCGCAACAGAACTAATGCCCAGTAGAGTCTTTCCGGCACCAGGGCGCCCATGAACGACAACAACATATCTTTGCTGCTTATCCCTAGCATGCTGATAAAGCTTTAACAGTGCCGCTCGGGCCTGGTCAATATTTTCACCGGCCGAGGTTTTTAGCGTAGGTATTTTAGCGTCGAAAAAGACCTGAGCAGTACCATGCAATATGCTTGGCTGGCGATAAAACTCACCTTTTGCCCACTGGAGTACGTTATAGTCACCAGGTTTACTTAATGACGTTATAAGATGTGACGCTAACTGGGGGGCTAGGCCATCGACTGCGATGTCACACACAACATTTGGGTGTTGGAACGGCTTAGCGCCAGGTTTGGTGAGAACAACAAAGCCATGACCGACTAGGTCAATAGATTCACTGTGATAGCGTCGCATTGTTTGCAAATCAGAGTTTGCTCGAAGAATTTCGTATTCAGAGGCTTCTTGCTTATGTTTGAACTCGACTACAAACAATTCGCCAACTGGAGTAACTAGGTTAACATCCGCCGCTCGTTTTCCGCCTTCACCAATCAATTCTTGTTCAAAGGCTATCCAGCACTTCTCTGGTTCCACTTGAGTTTCTGTAATAACGTGATCAAGGGTAGACGTCATTACATCGTATTCAGTTTCCCAAGCGTAGTGTTGCGCAGGGTCGAGATCTTGCGTCCAACTCAAACTACGATGGAAAGATACTAACGACTCTAGAAAACTAGCTTTGTCTGTAGAAAGAAAGTCTTGCCAAGTCCCATCCCAGCCTGCTTTTAAGTCCACCTTAGGTATCCCTCATAACGTAGACTGAAGCTTTTCAACGGCCGGTATATCAGCCGCAGCCCAATCAACATCCCAAAGTTGGTCTTTGGATAACCAACGAGAGGCAATATGCTCTGTAAGCTCAAGTTCGCGCGTTGGTACCTCAATAACAAAACAATGCATGGTGATATCAAAATCAGGGTAGCTATGCTCAATCGTCAACAAAAACTGTGGTTCAGTAATGGCAATTCTTAACTCTTCATCTAGCTCCCTGGTAATAGCTGCAACAAGCGTTTCGCCTGCTTCTACTTTACCTCCTGGGAACTCCCATTTTTCGCTAACATAATCTAGCTTTGACGGCGCTCTTTGTACGACTAGGAATTCGCCTTCATTTTTCAGTACAGCCGCAACGACTTCAATGCGTTTCTTACTCATTGATTTAGCTCTTCTAACATTTTATTGCTACGAGATTTTAAAACCTCAACATCCTTTGCGTCATCTACGATATGCATTTTCTTGTGGCAATTGGGGCACAATGCGACTGTATTTTCAGCCGTATCGTCTCCACCTTTGGCGAGCCAAACAATATGGTGTGTCTCGAGATATGGCTCGCCTCTCGCATTTTTAAATGGCGCCAGTTGTAGACAAAGTTGGCACTGACCTTTAGCAAGGCGTTTAGCCAATTCTGCTACCCAAATATTTCGTTCGTAGCTGGTGGATTGTTGTTGGTACCGTGTAGCGGTTTTTCCACCTTTCGTCGCCAAAGACTGAAGCTCCTCAAGCGTCAACCTCTTGGCCTTGCGAACTCGGACGCTCTCAACGTTCTCGCGATCTTCTTTTCTAACCTGGCGCTCACCCGTTACAAGCTTTAGAGGGAATATATATGCTCTTCTTGGATTACCTTGTTCATCATCTTGCGTTTCCGAGTACGGTTCACCGTCGAGAACGACTTCGCCAACATAGGTGTATTCTTGGTCCTTAAATACCTCAAATAAGTGAACAGCGACGCCATTGGTTGTCGACTCTGCCAGGGTTTTGTTCTGCTGAAACGTTAAGCTTTGATCGCCTTTTGAGCCCATGCCAGTATAGTGGAGAACGTCACCTACCCATCGGTCATCATAAATAGACTTTATGTGGTTCGATACAATGACCAATGTATTGGTTTTATGTGAGCGGCGCATGCCTCCTTGTGGGCTGCAACCAAATGCATCGCATAATTCAGTGTTATTGAGTTTTGTGCCTATTACAGGTAGTGAGTTAGTATTCATAACTGATTATTATCCTTTTTATTGCTCGCTAACATTGCTGAAATTAGAAATCCGTCATTTCACAGTTGTTCCCAGCCAAACGCTCTCTTGTTCAAGAGCTAAGCCATGTTTCTTCATTTCTGTCATGAGTCCTCGTAACGCTGAAGACTGATCCAAAAGTCTTTGACTGTTTTGTTCGAAAGATTCAAATTCGCGTGCTGTATCATTCCAAAGCTGGTTTTGCCCGTATCGGTTCAGAAGCTCCTTCCAATTCGGTATCATCCAAAACTCTGCTCTTTCTTCTAGCTTCTCTTTTAGGCGGCGGTAGTTATTTAGTCCTACTCCATCATAGTCGGCAAAAAAGTAGACTATCGGCGCTCTTTCTTGCACCGATAGCCAGTCAATCAGTTTGTTGTGTAGCTGCCCTCGGTACCAAATAACAGTAGTGGGTTCGTTATTGGGCAACCAATCTAGTCTGTCAAATAGTGCTTGGTTCTCTACCAGCCAAATAGAATGATGACTGTGAAGGTTTTTATTTCTTTCCCCACCCACTTCAAGCGAAAAAACGCCAAACTCTTCTGTCGCTACATTTAAGTGATCAGTTGGTACTCCAGAAACCTCCCATAACGGATTGGCAACCGTTTTAGCCAGCACGTAGGTCACTTCGTGACCTACTCGTCCTTGTTTGCTGCTGCGTGTGGAGGCTATGTTTGCCGCGCGTTGCGGCACAGTTGGTGACAAGTCTTGGTTTGGTGCCAACTGCTCCAGTGTGACTTTAACGACATCCATATTTTGAATGCAGTAGACAACACCACGGCCTTTAGGAGTAACTTGTACACACTGAGTTTTGCGGATGAACTCTTCAAGCTGCTTCTTCTGAGATGGCGTCAATATGCTTCCGGCGATGGAGTCAGGGTAAACCTCGACTAATCGCGTTAATGCTTTAGCCAATGCCTGGCTCATAGTGATGGCTCCACTTGTGACTGCGGCAGTTCACGGCTCTCTATTGGTTCGAAAATCTGCCAGCTAGTTCGGCTAATATGGTTCTTGCCATTCGCTTGGTGGATTGGAACACAATAACGAGCGGTAGTTAATGGTGCTGGTGAAGCAAATATCAACGCAAAACCGAATTGATCAGCAATCTCTACCAAGTTAGCTTGGTTCTTGGTATCCAGTGCTAACGCCTCATCTAAATAGCATACCGCTTTCATTTGGTGACGTTTATCTTGCATTAGATGGAGCATTGCAAGGCCTGTTACAAGCTTGGCCATCAATACGGTTCCGTTAGAAGCTGCACTATCAATATCTTAAAATGACTCTTGCTGCTGTCCTTGCTTAGCAACCACAAACTCAAGTCTGAACAAGTCTGCCACTCTCAAACCTTGGCGAGCATTACCTTCTTCAATCAGCAGGCTCTTCGCTCGTTCTAACTCCGCATCATCGAGAATACTGCCTTGATCAAACAGCTCGAAACTCTGACCACTTTCGGTTTGCTCTGCTTGCTGTATCAGTACATTCATAGCATCAACAAGCTGACTCTCTTCCACGGGCTCAATTTTGAAGATTTTGAGGTCCGATAGCTGTCTGTGGCTGATTAACCGATTGAAATCCTTCATCTTACTTTGCAGAGCATAAAGGCCACTGCGCAATTCTCTTAGACTCGCGGTTACATTGACCACGGCCGACCGAGCACGTCTTTCCAATGCTTTCTTCTCATTATCTAAACAATGACTGAATTGAATGATGCCTTTTAACTCTTCATCCTGAGTTTGAGCCACCTGAAACTTGGTAAGCCCGTGTTGGATCAAGTCATTTTTCATTTGGCGTAATTCCTTGGACAGCTTATCGAGGTCCTTACAATCCTCAATGTACTGTTCAAGACGAACGGGCAGATACTCCAGAGACCATTCATCCATCACGATCCAAGGGGTATGCGGTTGCTCCGAAAGCATACTGAACAACGCTTGGTCATCTATTCTCAGATTTTTTAGCTTTTCAACACTTTCATCGTCCGAAGCAAGCTTATTTAGCTTATCGGTAACCTCACCTATCTGGCTTGTATACGCCTTGTATTTTTCATCTGCATTCTCAAAAGCTGTGTTAATCGCTTCTAGCTGATTCTCAAGTGCCAGTTTTTGTTCTGTTCGCTGTGACTGGTCTTTTGTTAGTTGTTGCAGGTGTTGATAGTCCTTCAAGTCCTGTTCACACTGTTTTACTACGTCATTTAATTCGTTCTTTTTCCTCTCAGCTGCGTCACTTTCTCTAATTACTTCAATCAGTTGTTTAAGTTCCGTTATTTGCTTATTAACATCATCTATTTCCTCCACCAGCTCCTGCTCCGTTTTTTGAACATGCTGAGGAATAAGCTCATCAAGAGACAGTTTTAAACCTGAAAGCGAAAGTTGCTCAGAAGATTCACCACTGAGCACGTTTCGAAACTGGTTGATGTCAAACGAATACTGCGAAGGTGGCAGTTGCATCACTTGTTGGCTAAGTACTTTGTTCAGATTTTCTAACTCATGTGCATTGAGCACTTTAGAAAGATGAAGGTATAAATTGTCTTCTATCGTTTGATGATGAGACTGCAACCTTTGTAGCTGCTCTTTTTTTTCTTGCAACTGATTACTAATCGAAGCAAAGGAAGAGCGTTGTGATTGAACACACAATGCGGCCTGCGCGTCATATTGTTGCTCAGCAGACTTTAATTGACTCTCCAAAAACTCTTGATCCGGAATCAAGGTAAATCGTTGTTCTAGTTCTTGATGTTGCTCTTCGGTACATTTTAAATCTGCAAGTTTATTGGTTATTTCCGTGCGCTCTCCTGCACGTGCGATATCCTGGCTTCGTAACTCACGTTGTGCTTCTTCAAGCTTCGCCTTTTGCGTTGATAGATTTTCGGTCGTCGTTTTAACGTGACCATGCCAATCTTGCAGCAGCTCATTCACTTTAGGTTGGCATACAGCAATCTTTCCTCTTAGCGACAAAGTACGCTCAAACTTTTGCTCGAGATCTTGAATCATTTCCAGATTATGAACGGCAGCTAAGTACTGCTCACGTTCTAGATTAATGTCTTGAAATGCTTTCTCCCACTCCTGCTTAAAATCGATGCTGGAATTGGGTAGCTCTCGACTAAATATCTTCAACAAGTAGTCTTTCACATCACTGGAATTAAGCTTATCGAGTCTTAGTGTTTTGGTGAGTACTTGCTGGAATGAACGTGCGTCGCTCACATGCTCAAGTTTGAATACCGTAAAATCGATGTCACTAGTTTTATTACTTTTCGCACCGCCGTAAATCGAGTGCCGAAACTCTTTATCATTGAATTTATAGACTCGATGTTTCTTTGTCGCTAAATGATTAACTAACTTTGGTTGAGCAACGATGTTGCCATCATCCAAACGAAAATCATCTAAATTCAATTCCCCCTTGTAGGCGAAGTACTCGTAATCATAGCCTACCCCTTTACCAACACACCCAAACACTACGGTGCCAGTTTGCGGTAAGATTACTTCTAGCAAGATGTAAGCGCTGTTATTCGGGAAGTAAAAACGGCGAGCCTTCTCTAATGTATGAGAGCCGAAATCCATTCTTCTTTGATCGATGATAAGCAGAAACTGGAGTGCGTTGATTAGGCTTGTTTTGCCATGGTTATTTGGAGCAATTAGTGACACAGATTCATCAAGAGGAAGTTCTGCTCGCTTGTACCCAGCACTGCCAATTAACGCTAAACGTTGAAAACCGTAACTTAGCATGATTCACCTTCCTCATAAGCCGCTACATCGCTGCCAGATGCTTGTTCAGTAATAGCTTCGAAATGGTCTAGGTAGCGATATACCGAAGGCAGCAAACGCCAATGATTGTTCTCTTTATCTGCAAAGCCTTTTCGCACTGCGTTGTCGAGTATCTTTGCTAACGCATCTTTGTCGAGCTCTTCTGCATCCAAAAGCCCTTGGTACTTTTCATAAACCTCATCTAGCAAGGTATTATCAATCGTCCATTGGTAGAACTGACCAAGGGAACGGCCGCTATCAGCTTGAAGGTCAAATATCACCATCAGCAACAGCGCTAACTGGCGTGATTGTTTATTGATGTTCGGATTACCATCGTCATCGTGGAACCAAGCAAAACCACGCCCATCAATACGCAAGTCAAAACCTAAGCTAGTAAATAGGTGCTGATACTGCTCTGCTTGTTGTTCCAGCTCATGCCAAAGAGCTGCATCTATCGAGCGATTAAGGTGTCGCCCGGAGTTAAAGAGGTTAAATAGCTCTGTTAGATGAGCAAGCTCATTTAAATCGATTTTGCTAATTTGCATTATCAACATCCTTTGCATTTGTTGAGCTAGTCAACTTTATTTCATGAGGGTGGTAAGTTACGGCTACTGTGTTCAGCGCTGTGGTATTTGAATTCTCTCCTATAGTGCTCTGCCACTGAGGTTCACGGACAAGCTCGTGATAGAGTCGCAACAGCTCAGCATCTGGTAAATGCTGATAGTTTCCTCTAAGCCATGTCATTAGGTTCGCTACTGGTAATGCGTCAATAAGTTGCTCTCTCAGAAGCTTCTCATCAACCCAATTGAACATTGGACTCTCTGGCATTTCCTCTTCATCAGGGAACGGAATAGAGCTAGGCTCAAAGTCCATGATTTCTGCCATCAACTCACGCACCTCATTACCCAACTGAATTTTGGTGACTCTGCTACTTTTCCACATTGGCAAACCTTCGGCGTTCAGCCCTCGCGCTAGACCCTTTTTACGAACTTGGCTAAGCTGCTTACTTATCACCGCAGAAAGCTGATTATGCTGCCTGGCTTCCTCTCTCAATGGCAACAAGGTATCGGCACATTGCAGAGCAATGACTCGGCCATGGTAACGAAGATCTTTGACTTGATAAGCTATCTGACGCATTGCCAGTCTTTGTTGATACAAAGCTCCACGCATGGAAAGTATATCAACGGCAGTATCGAGTGCTTCTTCCGCCTTTTCTAATAAGGGGTAAAAACTGCCGCCAAGACCGCTATCCATCATTTCGTTCATAGGCTCAACGTATTGATCATACACTTCTAAGACCTCACGATAGCGACGTTCAATAGGCACACTGGTGTCCGCCGATTTCGCCAATTCAGCTATTTCAAATATTGCTTGTTTGTCTTGTGTCAACTGCTGGGTAATTTTTCTAACCAGTTCTGACAGCCTGTTCGCACCAGTACGAAGTAAATCATTGTCCGACCCATCAAGCCCTTCTAACACTTGGCTGGTGGCGTCTTTAATCGCATCAACTCGCGCTTTAAGTACCGCTGATAGACCTAACTCATGCTCCTGGGTTAAGCCTCTGACAAAGTCCACAACTAGCGTATTTAGCTGATAGTCGCTACTGCGATTGATAGGCTGCAGTATGTCTGCATTAACCAGACTGGTGAGCACAGTATTACTTTCCACATGTTTATTTTTGTACTGATTGATCACCTGCTCAAGTAATCTCAGCTCAAATGCTGGAAACTCTCGTGAGAGCCGAGTTAACTGCTCAACCACCTCCCAATGTTGATGTAGCTGAAAAGTGAGACTTTTAGGTGCGGCCATTGAAACCTACTTCATGCATATCTAATAGAAAGAACAAAATTAACTGCTTGGTTGACTATTCATTACCATTGAAACAATATATCGCCATTAGCTACAGGTAAATACTGATTACATACACACGTCGCATAAGTAGACAGGAATCAAATAATGAGTAAATGGCCAATTCGATGGGATCTGCTGTTTCGATATCGAATGATTGAGATTATTGCGTTGTGGGAAGGCCGCTTAACCACGAACCATCTGATTAAAAATTTTGGTATTGGTAGACAACAAGCATCGAAAGACATCAACTCTTATCTAGCTGATATTGCGCCTGGCAACCTTGTTTATGACAAACAGTTAAAAGGCTACAAGCCTAGTAATAGCTTTAAACCCAAATTAACTAGCGGTCATGCTGATGAGTACCTGCATATCCTCGCTCGCACTGAAGATATGGCCATCACATTTAGTGAGCTCAATATGGGCTTTGAGAATACGACGATGGTTAGACCCGTAACACGCAATATTTCGCCAGAGATACTTCGCCCGCTAGTCCAAGCTATTAAAGATAAAAAACGTGTCGATATAAGCTACACATCGCTTAAAGATGGGATCGAAGTAGAACGTATAATTTCACCCCATACGCTAGTTTGTACCCCATTACGTTGGCATGTTCGAGCCTACTGTGAACACGCAAAAGGTTATAGGGACTTTGTACTGAGTCGAATTCGCGGTATCCCAAGCCTTGAAGATAAAAAAGTAATGGGACAAGGTAACGACGAACTATGGAATACTGTACTTCGCGTCGAATTAAAACCAGATCCACGCTTGACCGAGGCTCAGGCTTCAGTTATTGCCCATGATTACGGTATGGAGGGAAACATCCTCCAGATACAGACCAATGCCGCGTTGGTTCGCTATGTTTTGGATGCTTACAACATCGACATTAATGTGCTTGATTCCAACCCTCAAGGTCAGCAGATTATCATTGGGAATTTTGAAGAGCTGAAGCCGTATTTGTTTTTCTAGGTGCGCTTAGGAACATACAACACGCTTTTGGTAAGGCATGTAAACTATAAGACTTGGTAACATTCTTGAATTGCTGTTGAGAGTTTAGCCGGTAATAATCAGAGCATTCCACAAAAGCTGTAACGCCCTCGTGGAGTGGTACTTGTGCTGGAAACCTCTTAGATAGGTCCTATGAATATTAACCTTCTTCATAGACAAAGCTCAGGTCAGAAAGCTCCACTGTTCTGAGCCAAACAACAATTACTCTGTGAGGTCTCCACAGAAATTAGAGCTTCAATTTAATCAGAAAACCGTTCCGTTAACATTTTAGATACCTTCTTTGAGCGCCAATTTCTCATCAATTGTTCGAGATCTACTCGTTGCCGAGAGCGCGAATCGATACAAGTGTCACCGAAATTGGCTTGGTGATACTTTGAATCAATCATCGCTTCCACCAGCTCAGCTTCGTCTAGCTCAATGGCTAGCATCAGTGGCGTATACCCAAGCATTGCCGTATCGTGTTTTGCATTGGGATCAGCCCCTTGTTCTATTAAGAGTTTTGCAATTTGTCGAAACCCTTCAGCTGTTGTATGTTCCAGAATATTGTTCAGCTCTCTAGCCTTGACGACTTCATGCATACATTGGAACCTGGGATCGCTTTGTTGCCTCTCTATCACAGCCTTTAAATGCTCTAAATCATGAGGTAACAGCCCTGCTGAATGGGCTCGCACAGATTGTAAGTTCATTTCTGAGAATTTCATTGCTTCCCAATGTATTGCATTGAAGTTTGGCCGAGTATGGTGTGCTATTAAACCTATCGCCGTAAACAAGGGAGTTTCACCAATAGTGTCATGCCTTCTATCCACTGATGCCCCCACCTCAAGTAACTTACTGACAACGTCTAATCGTCCCGTCTGAACAGCACAACCCAATGGAGACAGTTTTTTCTTATCTGTTAGAGCGTCCAATACACTTCGCTTGTGTGCTTTTCTACTCAATATATTGAATGACTCATCGCTCATTGAATTCAACGGAACAACATTAACTTGCATAGATTGCACTGCGAGCAGAATTGCAGACTCGTTGCTTGAAGAGAGCTTGTTTACATCCGCTCCACCCTCTAAAAGAGCTGAAATAGCATCTGTGTCATCTAGCATCGAGAAATAAACCAACTGCGGCATTTTCTTCACTAACCCGCCTTCTATTCCAACGGAGAAGACTTTATTTGGCTTGTGGATATCCAACTTATAAGCGGTTTCATCTACCATCCATACACCATTATTATCATGCGGATCTTTGGGATATGGCGCGTCTGGGAAGAAGGAATCTAAGGTAAAGAAATCTCTGAAGTAATGACTAAATGCTGCAATCTCCCAACCTTCAATCTCATCAGGTTTAGCTCTGTACTCATCATTACTATGATCTGGTGGCATCAAATCGATCTTCATTATCACAGCCATTCGCCTCAACCGATTGATAAACCTTTTATTTGGTTTTGGACAGCGGCATGCCGCAACTATGGCTTCGACGATTATTTTTTCGGCATTTTCACCTTGCCTATAAATAACCTGTTCAAACGCGCTTTTATACGCGTCAACTGCGGCCAAAAGTTCTCCCGAATGCAGGTAAAAACGAGCATTCATCCAATGGTAGTAATATGTCGTTTCGTAGTTTATATCCAACCTATCTTGCTGTTGCTTAAGCTGACCTAGTAACTCAAAACAGTGCTCTCTCGAACCAGTTTCTTTAGGTTGTCGCAAGCTTAGTAAATCAAACAACCCTAGTGCTAAAGGCGTTGTAGCCTGATATTTAGCGGTACCCTTCTGAAGAAGATTGAATAATTGATTAACCAGCATTTCTAAACACTGTTTTGGGGACTGATGCTTAAGAATAGCTAAGTCGGTATAGCCACTGCGGTGAAAAAAATAGTCCCACAAACGTGCAGTTATAAACCTCGCCTTATATGTCCCCCAGCTATTCCCTCGCTGCCATTGCTTACCAAGAGAGGCAATACTGGTTAAGTCAGGTAGCTCAGCTCCTAACGACCAAGTTCGCAGACGTTCTCTCTGGGAGTCCGTACTCTCGATTAGAAATTTTTGCCACTCAGTTGAGCCATCAAGTTTTTCTATCACAAGAGACATCAAAGTCTTATCACTCCACGCAACATCTCTGGGTGTAAGACGCATACCATTTAAAGAACTAGCGCAAATCTCAGCGACAGCAAATGTCATAAAGTAACGTTCAAGAAACTGTTGTGCTAAGCCTGCATTTACCCCGTCCAGAGGAACTGACTTTATCAAGTTGAGATAAACATCAGTTACGCTCTCAAATTGCTCTAAAACATGATCCGCAAAGTAAATATTGACATACTTGGTAAGCGGTTCATGAATCAGTTCTTGTTTTAGCGCTGCTAGATGATGCGGATTTATTTCTGAACTTTTACATGCATCATCAATTTTCTTTCCAGCTAAGGACTTTGTTCCTAATCCCTTCGCGAACTCTCTGAGCAAGTATTGAACAGAGAAGTAAGGTGTTTCTATTGTTTTACTAGTCATAATGAACGTTGAATATCTTTGCTAAAATTTTGAAAAGCTCTTTTATCACTTGGTGTACTCGGCACTGTGAATCGCTTCCCTGCTGGCGAGAAGATAGAGCCATGTTTTTTACGCCTTTGGAATTTCCAATTGTGCTTTATTAGCTGGCAAACTAACTTCTGTATATCCTTGTTATTACTATACCTTGTCATAATAAGTAAGGGGGAGAGATGACCCTCCCCCACACTCCCGTTACTTACTGTTTTTTGCAGCCGCAGATTGTGCTCTTGTGGCGAAAGTTCCCTTGGCGATTTGACCACCATTAGCTTTTGCTTGAGCACTTTGAATACGTGATGCTGCCGATGGCGTCATTGGTGTTGGTTTTGCTTTTGACATGCTCATTTCTCCTTGTGTGTTTGAACACAGACAAGTTATCAACAACATCAAAAGTACACATCTGGGTAAGTGGAGAGTTTTTTTATTAATTACCTTGTACTCGCTAAACAGACACTAATTTTAGATTCGGCTATGTAAAACTTTTTCCATCCACTCTTCTACTTCACTGTCAATCCAAGCAACAGCCCTATCACCCAAACTTACAGTTTGTGGAAAGCTTCCTTCATCCATCTTCCTGTATATCGCTGAACGGCTCAGTGCAGTCTTTTCTATTACTTCTTTTAATTTTAAAAATCTCATGATGAATTCCTTTTGATAGTTAATTCATCTGATGAGTGGTGCATGTCAATTTTCACAAGAGGTCCGCAACCCCTCAAAACTCGGGAATATTTCAACCACATATCATCACGGTGCAAACCCACAATGATGATAGGAAATACGCGATGAAATACGTCATACATGGCCCTGCCACGGCGGAACAAGTCTTAGAAAAAGCTGCAGAATTACTCAAACAAAACCTGCAGGAAAAAGATGTATTTAACGATCCTCAAGTAACTAAACACTATTTGACAATAAAGATGGGACATTACGAACGCGAAGTATTTGCCGTCTTGCTACTTAACAGTCAACATCAGCTCATCGAATACAGCGAGGTCTTCTTTGGAACCATCGATGCCGCAAGTATTTACCCGAGAGAAGTGGTAAAAGTAGCGCTCAAGGCTAATGCGGCTGCGGTAATTTTTGCACACAATCACCCGTCACAAGTATCCGAGCCATCACAGGCGGACAGACAGATAACTACACGGCTAAAAGAAGCCCTAGCATTAATTGATATCCGAACACTCGATCACATAGTTGTTGGCAGTGACTGTGTTTCATTTGCCGAAAAGGGGTGGTTATGAACAGTAGTAATGCTTACCTACTTTCACTTGAGCCCTTCAACAAATTCATAGCTCTCACTTTAAATCAATACGCTATTCCATCTAATGCCAAAAGACTGGCACTTAACTTTAAATGTTCACAGTTCTATATCGACAAACAAGGCATTCAGCCAGTGGAAATTCAGATTGAAAGAACAGATGAGAATGCGGGCTGGGAGATTCGGTTTGTTGCAACGTTTGACTACCCAACCTTGAACTCAGAGAGCTTAGATGTATCGCTTTACTTTAACTTTCATTTCAGGTGGTTCTACCAGCCGGACATCAAACGCTGTGAACTTGACAGGCCAGAAGTGACCGGCTTGTTCCAGAGTTGGTTGATCGCCTTTCTTCAACACGTACGACAAAACAGCTTTGACATTCAAGTTCTCACGCTTGTGAAATCTTTTTAATTCTCTTTCTGGTTAATTATCAACAAATTAAATAAACGTTTATTAAAGGAAAAGACTATGGCTATTCAACACCAATTTGAGCCTTGCGCTTTGCCCATCTCAGAATTAATGTTTCAAACTTTGCTAAGCCAAATTGAACAGCACTCTGAACTTGGTAAAACTTCCATCACTCTAAATTTTCGTGATAGTGCATACAGCGCAGAAGCTGGCGGGTATCATCCAGTCGAAGTATCACTACAATGGACCAAATCAAACACATGGTTAATTCAATACATCACAGACTTTGCTTATGTTGGGAATGTTTACCCTGAACTTGAAAGATGCGTGGACTTTGATGTTTCAACGGGACAAGTTTACCTGACAGGATTGGGCTGGACGAACATTGATAGATGTGAGGTTCGTGACTTTTACCAGTTATGGGAGAGTAACTTTTTATCTTATTTAACCATGGGGATTTATGATGATATCAAATCGTCGTGACCGCATAAAAAGGCCTCTGCTCATTCAGAGGCTATATGTCTAAAAGAAGTATGCTCATAAGAGTCGGATAGGCGTTGCTGATAATTTATCAGTAACAATGCTTTACTAACCTATCATTACAAACAGATTGGCAAATAATCGAAAAGGGATCAGCAGATCCCTTTTCTGTCTGCATCACGATTCAGCACCAATCGCATAATAACTTAACTGTATCGCTATCATGTAATTACCAAATAGGTAATTAAAGTACTTGAATTTTCAAACACATATCATAGTAAAAAAACTGTTTTTTTACTTCCTGCTGCATGAGAAATTCTTCGTTCGGTCACCGTACTGTTTGGTTTCCACCTTAGCAAGGTAACTCAAACGTCTGTATGCCTCATTATACTGGGTGATATAGCTTTCAGAATTGCAATCTATATAGTAGATAGGTGTGTCCATCGGAAAGTGCACCAAACTCAGCACTCCCTCAAAGTCAAAGCCCAGCGCACTATGCCATGCTTGATAAATCATTCCTGCCAAGTTACCACTCACCCAACGATATTCCCCTAAAGTGTAGTATACATCTTTGTTAACAAAAAAAGCCACGTGATAATGAGGTTGTAAAGCTTCATTCATTTCTTTGGCCCAAATATAACGAAGATGACAGGGATGTACTCTTATATTTTCTCTTCGCTTTTTTTCCAAATCTGCATTTAAATGAGCTTTCATTGATTCAATAAACCGTGTAATAACATAAGTGTCGTACCCTTGTGGATAATCTGGGCAATTAACCTGACTAGGTAAATGTAAGTCAAATCGGACCATCATCGTTCTAGGGTGATCTGTCAACGCATTGATCATGACATTTTGTATTGCGTTTAAGTAACTGTCCTTCAACTCATAACCATCAAGAACTGGTAGGTTATTAAAAAACTGTTGATTGAAATTTAGCATGATTGTTCTCCTTGAGTAAGTTAATTCATAGAAGACATCATGGATGTTATTTTTTACTTAGCAGGGTGACAGCAACGTTCTATTCAAAGCCTATAAACAATGTGATATTGAAAGATATAAACTCTTTAGTATTAACATACCGACATTGCGCTCATGATCATGCCTCTGAATTTCTCAGCAATCTAATGTATTAACTCCCCGGAATTACCAACAAGATAAACATAAACCATCACTCTGATAAAAACTCGTAACATTTTATGTAAACTGATGCATGAAGCTGGTTCTAAACATATCTCTGAAGTTTGGTATTTCTATCACTTTCCATTCTTGGCCACGGATTCTAATTTCATCATGTTTCCCCACTCGCACTTCACACGACCCTTGGCAAGAAGTCGACTTAAGTACAATATGTAAACGACGTACGGTGTGACCATCATGAACTATGGGCCTAATCCCAAACTCGCCCCCTTCCCAGGTTTGCTCACTATAAATAAGCTTCAATAGTCGTTCAAACCTCAGTGCTATCTCTCTAGCCAAAGCTAACAGCCAAGCCACTATCTCAAGATAAATTTTAGCCTCGTCACTCAATGCTAACTCGTGACGGCGTAATAACAACTCGTCAATGTTCTCTATAGGGTGAAGTTCTGCCTTCAACAGGATTCTGTCCCTTGTTGGCAAAATTTTTTTCCATGAAAGTAACTCCCGCATATGCGTCGTCCAGATGATATCGGAATGCTCTATCCAATTGCGAAACATCATCTCGGAAGCTAGATCGTTAAGTACCAATTGTAGCTGTTCAAGAACCACCCTATCTCTATAATGCCCCACTACAGATAATACTTCATAAGGGTTGGGGTTAGCATTGACAATAGGTCTCAAGCAAGAAACTTCCACCGGCCACTTGTAGAACTCAGTTATAATCCCGTCTTTGTTTACTTTCGAAAAAAAATGCTTCGTTTTGTCTCGTGATAAACACGTACTAACAATTCCTAACGCGATAGATTCAGTCTTCTCTGTCCCATCAAAAACCTCTTTGAGGTGTATTTTCAACTCACCTAAGTGACAAAAGCCTAATTCCAATAGAGGATGAGAAATATTCAGGTAAAAAGTACTTTTGGTCTTACCGAAAAGCCGTTTTCCGGTTACCCCTGCAATATGGTATTCAACTACTCCCATTTTTTTTGCGGTTGACAGTTGTGATTTAAATCTGTCTCTACTAATCCCCCCCATTGATTTCGATATATCAGAAAAGCTCAAATTAGAGACCGTACCAAACTCGTCCGCATGTGCGACGAGGATTGAGAGAAACAGTCTGTTTGAATTACGGATTTTCAAATTGACACCGCCAAAAGATTGTAATGAGTCACTATTCATTACAGAAGCTGTAGCTGGTTTAATGCTTTCACATACAGCTTTTAAACAACTATCTGAGTTCAAAAGCTCATCTACTTTTTCAGTGAAATGATAAACATTTTTTCCCTTCCCTTTAACGACCCAAGATGGTTCGACAACCACACAACCACCTTCTTTCAAATCTCTAAACAGTTCAACGACGGTGTTTCTCGTTGCTTTACTATCACGAACAATCTCGTCGACCGATTCAGTAAACTGCCCATTCAAACCATATTTTCTGAGCAAAAATAGTAGCAAATAGATCGACTCTGGAGTGTAGTTTTTTAAGGATTTCAACTTCATAATCTGACTAAAAAGCAACCTTAAACAGAGTGTATATAAAGAATATTAACATGTAAGACAACTAGTTTGATAACTTGTTTAATACAATGTGACTCCGTCACGTTTTTATTTCTTATATCGTGACAGAATGAGAGTTTATTGAAGTGAGTAACTCAATGGATTTGAAATGAATAGTAAGATGAAGAAGCGATTAAGTTGGATAAACCCTACCGACCAAAAACAAGCGGAATGGCTAGCAAAATATATAGCGAAAAAACAGGGAAATACGAAGTCTATTAATGGATCTTATCTACTTCCGCAGCAGTCTGTTGAAGAGTTTTTATTGATCGCCACAAGTTGGCCAGAAGACTCAAGCTCTAGAGAGCGATGTCGAAATCTTAAGGCGGCATGGAACTCTTGGAAAAAACGTAAGCAGACCAAAAATAAAGTAGTTGAGGGCACGTATACAATCTCAATTACAGCCAGAAAAGAGCTAGAAAGGTTGGCTAAACGTGAAAAGTGCAGCTTAAGTCATGTGGTTGAAACTACATTACTCAATGCAAAAAATATAGAACGGCAAACAAAAGAACTGCAAAGAATTATAGAGAATGCGAGACCAGGAACTAGGATAGACACTAACTACATATGCATGCTCTTCAATAAGGATGTGTTCCTAAAAAAACTTGATTCTACCACTCTGCAACATGAGATTTACGAACTAAAACAAAGACTGTCAGAGCTGCAAGCCAATCAACAGAAAGAGTACCCATTGTAAATAATTCTGAGTAACTGCCTTGGTTACATGTAATCAGTACCGGTTCGCTAAGAAGACGTCATTATTGACACTGTTTAATAATACAAGGGAATCCAGGTAAGCGTTGGGGTTCAACTCAGTGTGTCCCCAACGAACAAAAATATCCTCTCACGTTAGAAAATGTTAATATCATCACATTAAATGCTGATGCGGCTATGGGTGACTTAGACAGTTCCTCTGGTATCCCCAAAATATAATTTTATTACTTGGTACCCCACCTGATACCCCACCAGCTTAACCATAAAATTAAAAGGTATGTTTTTCAAATGGTTAACAATAATATTCAATGGTTTCCTGGCCACATGCACAAAGCACGTAAAGAGATCGAAGAAGCAATCCCTCAAGTGGATGTGATCATCGAAGTACTGGATGCTCGTATTCCTTTCAGTAGTGAAAACCCTTTGATTTCTCAAATCCGTGGTGACAAACCTGTCGTTAAAGTTTTGAACAAACGTGATTTGGCCGATCCAGAATTAACTCAACTGTGGATTGAGCACTTGGAGCAAGAGCAACATGTAAAAGCAATGGCGATCACGACTTCTGAACCACAAGAAGTGCATCGAATCATGGAGCTTTGCCGCAAACTTGCCCCACACCGAGAAGAAATTGGTAAAAACATTCGCACCATGATCATGGGCATCCCAAACGTTGGAAAGTCGACGATCATTAACACCCTCGCAGGTCGAACAATCGCTGTAACAGGTAACCAACCCGCGGTTACACGTCGTCAACAACGTATCAACCTGCAAAATGGCATCGTATTATCTGATACTCCAGGAATTTTATGGCCAAAAGTGGAAAATCCACACAGTGGCTTCCGCCTTGCGGCTACCGGCGCGGTAAAAGATACAGCGATGGAATATGACGAAGTCGCATTCTATACCATTGAATACCTAGCAGCTCATTATGCAGACAAGCTTAAAGAGCGTTATCAAATTGAAGAGCTTCCAGAATCAGATATCGAGATCATGGAAGAAATTGGTCGTCGCCGCGGTGCACTACGTGCAGGTGGACGTGTTGACTTGCACAAAGTATCAGAGATCTTATTGCACGAACTTCGTCAAGGCACTTTGGGCCAAATTACATTAGAACGCCCAGAAATGATCACTCAAGAGCTGATTGAAGTCGAGATTGAGACCGCCCGTAAAGAAGAAGAAAAAGCGAAGCGTAAAGAAGAGCGTCGTAAGCGCTATTTACGTAATAAGCGATAAGCTTGTCTCTTATCTACTCATGTTTCAAGGCGCGATTTTCGCGCCTTTTTTGTTATCTAATGCGCCCATTTTTTTCACTTTTCAAACTTTATATTCCTCATCCAAAATCCCAGATATGAAGCACGAAAAAACACCGCAAAATCGCCGTATAAACTTTAAGCACAAACTAGTTTAGACCCCGGGCCCCTATAGAGTTACAGCCACCATCCAACCCTCAAATGTCGAGTTTGCAAGGGTCTGCAAACTTATGCAACCTGGTTAGTGACACTCTCCCCAAAATCCGCAATATGAATAAGTGTCAGCGCTGGCGTTTTTCCATATGAAGAAGAGATTTATTATGAGTGAAACTATACAAAGCAAACCACTTCCCTCCTTTATCGAGGAACGCCTAGATTTTTATATTCAAGATCTAATCGAACCGAATGAGAACAAAAAACACCTTGTTCTTGGTAAACGCCCACCGTGTAATGCCGTTGTCCTGCAAAGCAATGATTACCTTGCACTGTCTCATAATAAGGAGATTCAAAACGCGCATCGTGATGCGATTTCCCAGCACGATGACAACGTCGTGATGTCCGCGATTTTCTTACAAGACGATGAATCGAAACCTGTATTTGAAACGCAACTAGCCAGTTTCGTTGGTATGCCTAGTTGTCTACTTTCTCAATCTGGTTGGGCTGCGAATGTCGGTTTATTGCAGACTATTTGTGCACCGAACATACCTGTGTACATTGATTTCTTTGCACATATGTCTTTGTGGGAAGGCGCACGTATTGCCGGAGCACAAATTCATCCGTTCATGCATAACAACACCAGTCACCTAAGAAAACAGATTTCACGTCACGGTTCAGGGATCATTGTTGTGGATTCGGTTTACAGCACTATCGGGACCATCGCTCCTCTACGTGATATCTACGAAATAGCACAGGAGTTTGACTGCGGCCTGGTTGTAGATGAATCACACTCTTTAGGTACACACGGTCCACAAGGTGCGGGGATACTGCAGGGTCTTGGCTTAACTCATAAGGTAGATTTTATTACCGTTAGTCTTGCCAAGACATTTGCTTATCGTGCTGGCGCGATTTTAGGCCCAGAAAAACTGGCGAAGACGCTTCCATTTGTGGCGTACCCTGCAATATTTAGTTCTACCGTATTACCGCAAGAGATCATTCGGCTAGAGAAAACACTGGACGTCATAAGAAAATCAGATGATAAGCGAGATATTCTGTTTGAAAGAGCCAAGTCTTTAGCCGTTGGTTTAAAACGCATTGGATTTACTATTCGCAGTGAATCACAAATTATCGCATTAGAATGTGGTAACGAGAGAAACACTGAGCGAGTCCGCGACTTTCTCGAAGAGCGAAATGTTTACGGCGCAGTGTTTTGCCGCCCTGCAACTGGAAGGAACAAAAACATCATCCGTTTTTCAGTCAATGCAGACATGACAGCTGCTGAAGTTGATCATGTACTCACTGTCTGCCAACAAGCATTTGCACACCCTGACTTAGAGTTTGTGTAAGTTAGTGTGTAGATAAAACTAAAGAGCTCAACAGTTTTGCTGAGCTCTTTATTCGTATTATTCGTTGTGAGCAACTCGCCTCAAGAAAACAAGTCGCGAATGATTAGATCCAGTTTGCGATTTTATCGAACAAACGATTTTTATCCGCCGGTTTTACGATGAAGTCAGACATACCCGAAGACCCAATTTTGTCCAACGTGACAGGTGAACTATCCCCTGTATGTGCAATAATAGGTACCGACGCATAGTTTTTATCCGAGCTTCGAATTCGCCTAGACGCTTCTACACCATCCATAATTGGCATTTCGATATCCATCAGAATGAGATCAACATCTTCTTGCTCTAGTGTATCCAGAGCCTGCTGCCCGTCTTCTTTCTGAATCACTTCAAAGCCTTGCTTTTCAAGTAACATTGCCGTGAATTTACGCAAAGATTCATTATCATCCACGACCATAATTGTGCGCTTATTTGAATTATCTAACGTCACCGAGGCCGTTGGTGTCGATACATAGCTTGAATCATATAAGAGACGCTCAATAGTTGGTTTAGTATTCAATAACCAGGCTTGCGTTTCGATCCAAATAGGTTCATATGCAGCCTTACGTGCTCTCTGAGTCGGATGATGCTCAAAAAGATAAACTATGCGTGCTTCAGTGAAAGACAAGAGAGATTCTAATCTATCCAATTGGTTTGCTCTTGGATCTAAGCTCTCAAGATCGACAAAAATCAGATCGAATTCGAACTCGTACTCTTTCTTTTTGAGTACTTGGTTGGCATCTAAAATCGTCGAGTCAAAGCCCATAAAACGGCTAATATCTGTTACTTTAGACACCAAGATATCTTGGCTAGTCACCGTTAGAATGGTTTTGAGTTTAGTCAGATCGTTTTTGATTTCAGTAACGGTATCAGATGTCGTTAGTGGGAAAGTTAACGTAAATTGAGACCACTCCCCTAACTGAGATTGACACTCAATGTTCCCCCCAAATGAACGCATGACTTTTTTACAAAACGGTAGACCCAAACCATAACTTCCTGATTTGCCAGTGGTGTAAAAGTCTTGAAAGATATTGCGTAGAACATCAGGAGCAATGCCAGCACCATTATCGGTTACAACAATTTGATTAAAGCGTTCTGAACTTATCATGGATACATGTATGTGAAAATCTTCAGATTTACGGTGATGGAAGGCATTCTTGAAGAGGTTATACATAACGTATTTAAGTAATGTATCACTACCTAGAAACTCAAACTCACTTCTCGCATCCAGCGATATGGCAAATCGATCAGTGGCACGTTTATAACTGAAGCTTTCAATTGCCTGTTCAACGACCGAGTGAACTGAATATTTTTTGAAGCTAGAACGAGAAACTCGATTTTCATCAATCGAAGTCAGCAATAAATCGATGGTTTCATTACCCGATTGGATAATGTTCATTGCATCCTGACTCACTTCACGTAATAAGGTGACATCCTCTACACTCATGACGTACTGCTCTTTTCCTGCCTCTTTCATGTTGGGCAAGATCGACTGGATAACATCTATTGAAGTGCAAAGCCCACTCAACGGGTTACGCATTTCATGTGCGATCCCTGCCCCGAATGATTTTGCCAGCGAGACTTTCGCTTCATGTTCAACTTGGTTACGAAAATAGAACAAATTACCGAAGACATAAATAAACAGAAAGATTGGCACATGAGTCCAATCCATGGTCAAGTCAAGATGGAACCCTTTTGCAACCCAAGCGAAGAATGTTGCTAAACCTATCCCAGCAAAGGTTTGAGCAAACATGACCCTAGTAACATGAACCAGTAAAATGTGTAAGAAAATTGCAGACATAAACGACATAACCCATACATTGGACCAGTCATTCATCAGTAACATATAAAAAAAGAAAAACGGTAAGCACAGCGTTATCGTCACTTGGTAGTAAATAGGAACATAATCTCTCCAAGTCGATGATAAGCGGTTTCTAAAAATGATGCCGAAAAACAATAACGAGCAAAACAATCTAAGAGGTAAATTTTCATAAGCCTGTGGAAAGGCAAACTCCCAGACAAAGTAGTACAGCGGAAAGCCAAGAAACCCCATCCAGCCAACGAGAGTTAGGTTTGGTTCTGCATATTGATAAACCTTACGTATCGAGTCCATATAATCTGTTTTGCTTACTCCGCCTGACGCACAATAGTGTGATTTTGATTCACTTTTATCGTTTTATTATTAACTAATTATATATTAATCATCATTTATAAGCAGCGCGAAATGACGTAAACAGCTCGCAATACTTATCTTTAGTTTCAATCTTTTAAGACAGCTACACTTGATTTACAACCAAATAAACAAAGTTGCATATAGTTTAGTGCAATTTTGCGATAATCGCTCTGTATCCAATTGGATGTTAATCTCATTTTGTGTAAGAAACTTAAGTCGCGCCTTTGGCACGACTTTCCAACGATTCAAAAACAGCACTCACCGCATATAGCGTGGTGAAGAACAATTGGCTTGGGGTGTGTTATGAATTCTGTCCAGATAAAAAATGTCATTTTTGATGTAGGTAATGTGTTGGTACGCTGGTCTCCAGTAGAAATCGTTCGCTTAACATTTGGTGGTTCCGTAGAATCAGAGAAAATGGCTCAGATGCTATTTTCATCACAAATCTGGAAAGATTTAAATAAAGGGACGATCTCCGAAAGGGAAGCAAAACAGCGTTATCAACGTGAACACCAAGTAACGACGGAAGAAATGGACCGCTTCTTTTATTATGTAAAACACACTCAAATATTACTTTACGGCAGTATAGAGCTGTTAAAACGAGTAAAAAGAGCCGGATATGGCGTATATGCGCTCACAGACAACATCAACGAAATTGTGGAACATCTTCGTACTACCTATGAGTTTTGGCCACTGTTTGATGGAGCAATCATCTCTTCTGAAGTTCAATTACTAAAACCACAAGCGGAGATCTACCAAACTCTACTTTCAAAGTATCAGCTTAACCCCGAAGAGACAGTATTTCTTGATGACATGCCTTACAATGTTGAAGGTGCCCGAGCAGTTGGCATGGCTGCTATTCAGTTTGAAAATGCTCAGCAATGTGAGCTCGAACTAAAAGCCATGGGGGTTAACTTCTAGAAAGCTTTCATTAAAACATAACGTTAGGGTGCATAAACAAAAAAGAGCAGTGTTGAGACTGCTCTTATCTAATGTTTTAGAACGCTAGGTTAGGAGTAAATCACGTTTTCCTCAATCCCACTAACTAATGACTGGGCGTTCTTCCAACGGAATACTTTTTCTAACACCTCTTTGCCATCAGGTGCGCGCCAAGTTCGCTCTTGATCCTCTTGACCACCAATGTGGCGATAGAATTCAATCGCAGAAATGTTTTGCGACACAACTTCTAAATAAAGACCTGTGTCTTTAAAGTACTGCTGTTGCCATTCTGCGACAGCAAGTAATAGCTGCTTACCAATCCCACGACCACGGTAACTGTCATCAACATGCAATGCGTCAATAAAGGTTCCACGCTCGAAATCATGGTTGCCGAACACACAAACAAAGCCAAGTAGCAAACCTCCCTCCTCCGCCAAGACAATGTGCTGATTGAATGGTGGGTTGGTCAAACGGGTTTGCCAAATCAGTAGTTTGTCGTCAATCGCTTCTTTCTCAAGATAGTTATCACTAAGAATGCCACGGTAATGACGCTTCCAGCTATCCGCATGAAGATGCGCAATGCGCTCGTAGTCCTTATATTCCGCTAATCGTAAATCCATTACGTATTCCTATTTTCTTACATTTTTGCTTCTTTATAGAGTCTCGGTATATTCCACCTTTATAACACTTGTTTCTTGGCAGATTTTATACACCTTAAGCCAGAGCTCATTTTTTAATACTACTCATTATTCAATTAAAAGCAAAATATCCCATCAAGTTCCTTAATCTACACCCAAAGGAATCATCACATTTGTCTAACTTTAATTTGACTTACATGTGTACGCTGATATTCTGGCGAACAGTTGTTAGCTCAAAGTTAGGGATACACCTGTGACTCAAAACAAACCACCTGTTATCTGGTTGAATACATTAATATTTTCTGCCAGTTTTGTTCTAACTTTTATTGTAATGCCTTGGTATGCATATCATTTTGGACTGGGTTGGGAACATCTAATTTGGGGAGTGATTGCATTTAGTTTTACTAACCTTTCTATTACAGCAGGCTATCATCGTCTCTGGAGCCACAAAACATACGAAGCTCATCCTATTTTGCGCGCCATTTTTGCGATTGGAGGAGCATTTTCTTTGCAAAATAGTGCATTACATTGGTCTTCTGATCATCGTGTGCATCACAAACATGTCGACAATAACGATAAAGATCCGTACTCAGCCAAGCGGGGTTTTTGGTATTCTCACATTGGGTGGATGTTACGTGATTACAATAAATCAAAGGAAAACGAATATACAAACTGCCGTGATCTAAAGCGCGACAAAATCGTCATGTGGCAGCATAAGTATTATGTTCCACTTGCCCTACTGACTAATATTGGTTTCCCAGTCATGCTCGGACTGATCTACGGTGATATCTGGGGGATGTTATTGGTCGTTGGTGCGGCTCGACTCTTTATGAGTCACCATACGACTTTTTTCATTAACTCCCTCGCACATATTTGGGGTAAGCAAACTTTCACAGACAAAAACACTGCTCGCGATAATGGTGTACTCGCCTTTTTCACATTTGGAGAGGGTTACCATAATTTCCATCATATTTTCGAGAATGACTATCGCAATGGCGTGTATTGGTGGCATTACGACCCAACGAAGTGGTTGATAAAGTCATGTTCTTGGCTAGGACTCACATCTAAGTTGCGCACAACGCCTACATTTAGAATTGAAAAAGCCCGTGCGAGTCAACTTTTGAAGAAAGCAAGAGAAAAGCTAGAATCGAAACCGAACACGCAAACAATCCTCGATCAGCTACAGCACGAGTTTGATACTTTAGTTCATCACATGCAGGAATACTACGAGATGCGCAAAGAAGTACTCGGTGCCAAAACTGCCAGTGTGGTAAAAAAATACGAATGTTCTGTAACGAAAATGAAGTACCAGCAAATTAAAGCAGAGTTCGAACGGCAGCAGCGTAGTTGGAACCTTATGGTTCGTCGATACGCATAGTTTATCCTCATTCTTACGATTACTTAGCTTCGCTTCGGCGAAGCTTTTTTGTTGTGAAGAGTGTTTTCCAATAATTGCTTACTGAGTAAAGTCTTTTTCCTATTGTGAATCAATTCACTCTTTATTCATTCACTTTCCTAGTCATATTTTCCTTCCTATAAATAGCTTCAAACCAGCACATAACACTTAGAAAACCAAATTCCAACAATACAATCTAACGAAATTATTTATTAAATTATTATTTGTCTCAGATCATGCAAGCCCCATATTTGTCTCGTGCCACAGCTAAGAATTCTGTAAATTCCTTGTCATAAACTGAAACAGTTTCTTTCTTTTTCACATAACATTCGGAGATCCCTATGTTAGAGCTCTTAATTGGCTTAGTGGTTACCATTGCAGTGGGTTACTTTATTGTCAAAGGCTATAAAGCTGCGGGCGTGTTACTGACCGCTGGTATTGCTTTACTTCTTATGACTGGCGTTTTGGGGCACGACGTGCTGCCGTCAAAAATCACCTCAACTGGTAACATGGTGACAGATGCGCTTGAATACGTGAAATACATGCTTCAATACCGCGGTGGCGGTCTTGGTATGCAAATCATGCTGCTTTGTGGTTTTGCGTCATACATGACTCATATCGGCGCGAACAACGTGGTAGTGAAACAGTTCTCTAAACCGCTTTCTGTCATCAAGTCTCCTTACGTCCTTTTGGTAGCGGCTTACATTGTGGCGTGTTTAATGTCTCTTGCGGTAAGTTCTGCAACAGGCCTTGGCGTACTATTAATGGCGACATTATTCCCAATGATGGTCGCGATGGGCATTTCTCGTCCAGCAGCCGTTGCAGTGTGTGCCTCTCCAGCGGCAATCATCCTTTCTCCTACTTCTGGTGATGTTGTTATCGCAGCAGAAAAGTCTGGTTTAGAGCTTGATGTGTTTGCGGTACAAACTGTGTTGCCTGTTTCTATTTGCGCAATCATCGTCATGGCAGCGGCAGCGTTCTTCTGGAACAAATACTTAGATAAGAAAGAAAATACACCAATGGAAAAAATTGATGTATCAGAGATCAAAGCTGACGCACCAGCGTTTTATGCAGCTCTTCCTTTTCTACCTATCATCGGCGTTTTCCTATTCAACGGTCGTACCATTCCAGGACTTAGTCTAGACATCTACACTATTGTGGTTGGTTCGATTTTCCTTGGAGCTCTGATCCATTATGTTGTAAATAAGTTCGATGGTAAGAAATCACTAGAAGATTTAGATTCTTGTTACGCAGGCATGGCTGACGCGTTCAAAGGCGTTGTGATGCTTTTGGTTGCCGCTGGGGTTTTTGCACAAGGTCTGATGTCTATCGGAGCTATCGATAACCTACTTCATCTAGCAGATAATGCTGGTGCAGGCGGCGTTGCTTTAATGCTTATTCTAACTGCATTGACAGTTGCAGCAGCAATTGCAACGGGTTCGGGTAACGCGCCTTTCTATGCGTTCGTGGAGTTAGCACCATCTTTGGCTGCGAAAATGGGATTAAACCCTGCTTTCCTAATTATCCCGATGCTTCAAGCATCAAACCTAGGCCGTACTATCTCACCAGTATCTGGCGTAATCGTTGCGACATCAGGTATGGCAAACATCAGCCCGTTTGAGGTTGTAAAACGCACATCCGTTCCGGTTCTAGCAGGCCTTATCACGGTGATTATTGGTACTATGGTGCTTGTTCCAATGAGTGCCTAACGGTATTGCCACGATCAAACTAAAAGCAATATCCGAACAAAATTACGTTTAATTAAAAACGCCAGCAAATGTGCTGGCGTTTTTTTATTCTAATGTGTTGATTTACGCTGACTTAAATCGGTCAGGAATCTTAGTGATGCTCTCTCTGTAGCTAAACCATAAGTAGGTAACGGCAAGCGAAAAGAATAAATATGAAAGTGCGAATACGATTGGAGACGTGATTAATTCCGCGGACATTCCCCACATCACACCGACTACGGTTATCGTCAACTTAGAAAGCATACCGCAAATGAGTAGGAATAAAGCAAGCTGTGGAAAGCGCGAGCTGCGAAATGCGAAGAAATAACAGCTACCTACCGCTAAAGAAGCAATAGATAAGCCCAACATAAATGAATGGATGTGGTCTGCTGATGCGATACCAGCGGATACCGAAGCCATGAGTAATAGGAACAGTTTCATAAGTCACCTCACAACAAATCTAAAAAGCATCCCTTCATAAATGAAAACTCATTTTTCACTATATTCTGCGCCTAAAATCAGCAATTACAAGTTACTTTTTTGCTCACTTAATGAACATAAAAGCTAATCAGCTTCAATTATTACAAAAGGTTAACAATTAAAAATTAAGAAACCCTTTGCATCTGATACTTACGACAGTTAGATGATAAATTCGCCATTTTTGTTACAAATGGTTAACATGGAAACATTTTGAAATTTTTTATTTGAAATGTGAACTGTGCACTCAACAGCGTAAAACCTCTCTGTCTTGACTCATCATTCGTTATTAGCGAACAAAAAATATCACTTTTTTACAACGTTCTTACTACATACAAAACCATGAATTCACATCCACTTTTAATGTTGCAAATTATTTTATCAGTAACCGTAAAAAGAGATTCCAATCACATATTTATTGGTTATAATCCGCGCTCATTGCGTTAAACGTTGAAAAACGCAAACTAATTTTGAGAAAAAACATCTTTAAACCAACCTTCTTTGCGGCATTGCCAATAAGAGGAAAAACTGAGAATAAAAATGAGCAAGATTGATAAAGCTATGCGCATCCTGTTAGCAGGGTTCTGTATCAACCTTTGTCTTGGCATCCTGTATGCTTGGAGTGTATTCAACAAGGCACTGGTAACTGAATCAGGCTGGAGTGCTGCAGAAGCTTCTGCACCTTACGCAACTGCAACCATCACTTTCTCTATCTGTCTTCTTATTGCAGGTATTCTTCAAGACCGCATGGGCCCTCGAATGATCCTTATCCTAGGTACTGTTCTTACAGGTCTGGGCATGATCGCGTCTGGCTTTGTTGACACTCCACTCATGCTGAACATTACCTTCGGTGTGATCACAGGTGCAGGTATCGGTTTTGGTTACGCATGCCTATCACCTTCTGCGATGAAGTGGTTCCACGCTTCGAAGAAAGGTATGGTTAACGGCATTATTGCGGCAGGTTTTGGTCTAGCGGCTATTTACCTTGCGCCAGTAACTTCTGCGCTAATAGACAGCATGGGCATTCAAACTAGCTTTATGGTTCTTGGTGTTGGTATCCTAGCGATTGCGGTTCCTCTTGCAGCAACCATCAACAACCCACCAGCAGACTACACACCTGCGGAGCCTAAAGTAAAAGAAGGCCAAGCACCTAAAGCGGTGAAAAAGTCAGATGACTTAACTTGGAAAGCAATGTTGAAAACGCCACAGTTCTACTCTCTATGGATCATGTACGCGTTTGCAGCTTCTGTTGGTCTAATGATCATTGGTAACATCACGACAATCGCAAGCGTTCAAGCAAACTTGCCAAACGCGGTTTACCTAGCGTCTATTCTTGCTGTATTTAACTCTGGCGGTCGTGTTGCCGCGGGTATGCTTGCAGATAAAATCGGCGGTGTTCGTACGCTTCTACTCGCGTTCGTTCTACAAGGCGTAAACATGGTGCTGTTCGCGACGTTCGACTCTGAGTTTACACTGATCATCGGTACAGCAATCGCAGCGGTAGGTTACGGCACACTTCTAGCGGTATTCCCTACTCTAACGGCTGAGTTCTACGGTCTGAAAAACTACGGCACTAACTACGGCGTGCTTTACACAGCATGGGGTATCGGTGGTGCAATCGGCGCAGCGGTTGTTGGTTTCTCGATGACAAATGGCGACGGCTACACCTTGGCTTACACAATTTCTTCAGCAATGATGGCAGTATGTATCGTACTAGCGTTCATCACTAAGCCATTGTCTGAAGCGAAAGTAGCACAGCTAAAAAACGCATAATTGCGAATTGATTTGATAGCGAAAAGGCTTAACCTATGGGTTAAGCCTTTTTTGTTATCGGTCGTTTATGGAAAGCCCTATCGAACTTGCACCAGACTACTATCTAGAGAACTTCTTCAAGCTGACTCATCACGCAATAACTTGGTACAGCGATTTACTGACCAAGGAAGAACACGCATGGCTTTGCTCGTTTGATTCTTTGAGCAAACACGCCCAGTGCCTTTTGGTGCGTTTATACAGCCGAAAGGGATGTTGGTTTCGAAGTGATAAGCTGAGTTATCAAGAAATACCTTCTATCAATGAAGCACTGGCAGAATTGAGTCAGCATGAGTTTGTAGCCCTTTCCCCACCCCTTTCTCATCAAGAGTTAGCGGCTAATTTACTGACCAAACCAGAAATCTCCGCGCTTTATCCCGAACTGCCGAAATCACTCAAGAAAGACGCCCTTGTCGAACATTTGAGTAATACGGAATTTGATCGTATAGAGCGGCTTGAGTTTACGATCGTCAAACTCAATTCTGCTCATATGATCGACGTGTTACTCACTCTGTTTTTTGCCAACACCCATCAAGACTTAAGTCAGTTTGTGCTTGATGACTTAGGTTTGCATCAGTTCGAGCAATATCAATTGAGTAAAGTGCGCCGTTTCTTTGATTCACGTGAGCAAATAGACCGCTTAATTGAACTGAGCCAGTTGGCCAACCTGTACTGGCAATTTGACCGAAAAGACAAAGCCAATCTCGACTTATTAATTGAGGCAATGCCTCAGCCCGTTAAACACCGTTACGTAGATCGTAAACGCGAGCACATGTTGAATGACATAGCACGTGATTACGAACGGCTTAATGATCTAGAGACCGCCCTATCTCTATTTGGCCAAACTCAACTCACACCGAGCCGAGAACGACGCGCACGTATCTATGACAAATTAAACCATGATGATTTATTTGGTGACATTGTCACAGATATGCTTAACTCACCGATCGATGTGTCTGAGCTCGAAGTTGCACAAAAACTTGAGCAACGGTTAAAACGAAAACAAGGCGAGAAAGTGCCAAGAGTGACGAAGCCAACCTGTACGGAATACCGCCTTGAACTGGATTTATCTCAACAGAGAGTCGAACTCGCCAGCAAAGCGTATTTTGAGTCCTTAGGCTGGACTGTATTTTACGCCGAAAATGCACTGCTTAATGCATTACTTGGTCTCACTTTTTGGGATGCGATTTTCGCTCCCATCGAAGGCGCATTCATCAATGCCTATCAACACCGTCCTTTAGATTTGTACCATTCTGATTTTGTTACCAAACGCCAAGCTTTGATAGATGCGACGTTTGATGAGTTGGAAACGGGCAATACTCATACGTTGTTAACTAGGTACGATGAGAAGTTTGGTATCAGCAATCCATTTGTGCATTGGAGCTTAATAAGTAAAGAGCTACTCGAAACGGCACTCAATACAATCCCAACTAGCATGTTGGTGGCGCTATTTAAAATACAATTGAGTGACCTAAAGCTTTACCGCAATGGGATGCCTGATCTGATTGCTTTCAAAGGAAACGAGTTCGAATGGATTGAAGTAAAAGGCCCAGGAGATAAACTCCAAGACAACCAATGGCGTTGGATTAAAGAGTTTACTCGCCTTAATGTGCCATTTGCGGTGTGTTACGTCGCCGCAAGTTAACTCTCTTTATATAAAGAGCTTGGCGCATATTCATTAAAACAATTTCTTTTTTACCGCACCTTGCTCTTTTTCTGAAATATTTTTGTTTCTTCACGATCACTTCACGCTTCATCACACACAATGCGCTTCTACTCATTAAGTTGATTTGAAGAGGCAAAATAAAATGAACAAAACCATTCTTGCGTTACTCGTTACCTGCTCAGTTTCGGTATCTGCGGCTCCTTATGTAGGTCTGGAATATGGACTAGGCACCACTGACCATGACTTGGAACCTCACTTTTCATCTGAAAATGTAACGCTTAATCCAGAACTTGAGGGTGGTATCTTCTCAGGTTTTATCGGTTACTCGTTTAATGACAATTGGGCAATTGAGCTAGGTTACAGCCAGTTTGACCTTGATGACGGCCGTTCTAAGAACCTTGGTATCAAGACAATTGATGGCAAAGATTACCATCATGAAATGGATTGGGATGCCTCTATCACAGCCAAACAAGTCTCGCTAGCACCAGTGTTTAGCTATGCATTAAGTGATAAATGGACAACAAAATTCAAAGCGGGTTTAACTTACACACAATACGACGCCAAGGTTGCTCAACATCAAGAATATGAGCTTGTCGCGAATGACGATGTGGAAATAAGCAACACGCTTTTCCATAGCTCGGAGAAAAGCAACGAGTTAGGCGCAATGTTCTCTGTGGGCGCGGAATACCAAGTGTTGCCAAAGCTCACCATTGGCGCAAACGCTAAATACCAACTAGACAGCTACGCAAACACTGCATCCTTTAACGTAGGCACAACTTATTACTTCTAATATAAGGAGATGATAATGAAAAGAGTATTGTTAACATCCATGCTTGCCCTACTTTCAAGCTCGGCTTTCGCCGCGTTTAATGGTCCAGAAGTCAGTGCAATCAATACGGTGAAAGAGGCGCGCAACGCAACCGACGACAGCGCTGTAGTGCTAACCGGGCATATTGTTCAATCATTTGGTAACGAGACTTACTTGTTCAAAGACAACACTGGTGAGATCGAAGTAGAGATCGACAACGAAGATTGGATGGGTCAAGAAGTGACACCAAAAGATACCGTAATGATTCGAGGAGAGGTTGACTCAGATTGGACAACTACGCAGATAGACGTTGAGACCATTCAAAAACGTTAAGAGGTTGACTGATACCTCAACACAAGCAACACAGCCACATTTTAGTGGCTGTGTTAAGCAATAATCATGGAAAACGCTCGTTTAGCTAGTCAAGCAAGGGCAATCTTGCGGTACGACTAATCGTATACTCTTAGGCTGAACATCAAATCTAATGGTTCTCGAATGATAAGGTTCTCCATCTAAATTAAGAGGCAATGGATTCGGGAAGTCTATCTCCAACCAGCTTGCTCTTGTGTACTTCACAAACTCTCCTTTCTCACTCGGGTTATTGATCTCGTCGATTACTTTAGGCAGCTCATGAGGTAAAAATGGGCGCACCAATGTTAGATCCATCAGCCCATCATTAATCATCGCTTTTGGAGCTAACTCTTGCCCACCTCCAGCAAGGCGCCCATTACAAAACGCACCGAGCAACATTTCTCCCTGATACGCACCACCTTCAATCGTTATTGTTCCGTCATATGGTTTAAAGCCAAGTGCTTTTACAACACCAGTTAGCGTGTAAGCTCCGCCGCCAAGAAAGTTTTTGAGTTCAACAGGCGTTTCTGCTGTAACTTCTGCGCCAAACCCTGCTGTTGCCACGTTAATAAAGCAGCGATCGTTCGCTTTGACGCAATCGACCAAAGCGGACTGCCCCTCAACAGCAAGAGATAAAGACGCCTTAATGGAATTAGGTACTTGAATAGCGGTAGCAAAGTCATTGGCGGTACCAAGTGGAATAATTGCTAACTCAGGACGTTTTTCTTTGTCAATTTGAATAATCGCAGAAGCCGCCTCATTGACGGTCCCATCGCCACCAGCGACAACAATACGTTCAATGCCTTCATCAACCGCTTCTTTTACTAGCCGCGGCATGTCTTGAGATTCCCACGTCACACGCACCTGTACGTCGATGCCTTTGTCTCTCATTTTCATGATTGCATCTCTTAACTCTGGATTCCCAGCTTTTTTTCCGTTAAGGATGGCACGTATTGTCTTTTTCATTGCACTTCCTATTGGTTGATGACTTTTCCTGCTTGCTTAATCTGTGAACGCAACCACTGATGGGCGCTGTCGTTTGTGCGACTAGGATGCCAGATTGTGCAAAGCTCATACATTTGTTCATCAAATGGCATTGATAAAGATTTAACATGATAGGTGTTATTGAACAAGTTGATCATCGACTCTGGCATTAAACCAATGTATTCACTACCACAAATAATTGGGAGCATTTCTAGTACGCCTGAGGCTCGATACTTAATCTTTCTCTTATCCAAGTCGACAATGTCATCGGCGTTTAACAAGCTCTTACGACTCTGCCACTGCGAAACCACTACGTGTTCTTCTTCAAAAAATTGTTCAGCCGTAATCTCGTCATTCAGGCGTGGATGCGCTTCGCTACATACCACCACCAAACGCTCCGTAAGTACAGTTTCCAGTTTTAACACCGTTCTTGCTCTTGGTGTGATATCAATGATCAAATCGTATCGTTGTAACCGCAGATCACTTTCAAAATCTTCCGTAAAAAGCGGATGTACTTCTAATGCAACATTTGGCGCCGACACACGGATTTGTTTCATGACTTGAGGTAGCAACTCAAAGCTTGCAACGGACACACAGGCAATAGAAAACACTCTATTCGACACTTTAGGGTCAAACTCACTAGAGGCCGATAATGTCGAAGTGAAATTTTGTACTGAAGCTAGAAGAGCAGGATAAATATCCATCGCAAACGAGGTAGGCTCGACACCTTTAACGCAACGATGAAACAATGGATCATCGTAGATATCACGTAGCCTTGCTAGCGCTTTACTCACCGCAGGCTGGGTGATGTTTAAACGCGCCGCCGCCCGAGACAAGTTACGCTCTTCATAGATGGCAGTGAAAATGGGAATAAGATTAAGGTCGGTCGGTTTCATGCTATTAAATTTTTCAAAAGTCACTTTCTCTATTTTAATCTAACAGCATGATCCTTCACGTAGCCAAGTGCAATAAATGGGCGGTATCGCTTGTTTTAATGAGTTTTAACTCAATTTTGACGCACTTCATTCACCACATAAACTGGCACCATAGTGCAACGTAAAGCTTGACTTAGGCTTTGCCTAGGTAAGGGGTAAGAAACTCGCTGACTTCCTCGCCGCACAAACCCGTTTCTACCTCTATACCTGCTTGTTTTAGAATCTCGATACCTCGACCACTGTTGCGCGGGTCGGGGTCCAATATGGCTACGACGACTTTGCTTATGCCGGATTTGACTAATGTCACCGCGCAAGCTGGCGTGCGACCAACAAACGAACACGGTTCCAGCGTAACGTATGCCGTCACCGATTCTAACGAGCCTTGATACGCATTCAGCGCTTCCACTTCCGCGTGATTGCCACCAATCGCTTGAGTATGACCTTCAGAAACGATTTGATTGTCTTTCACTAACACGCAGCCAACCGACGGGTTGGGTTGACATTCAGGAAGCGCATTTTTGGACACTTCCAATGCGCGGCGCATAAACTCTTGGCTCATTTGAACTCTATTCTCTAATAAAAACGAGGCGCTATATTAGCGCCCCGTTTTATTCATTGCCATCTCTTCCAATGACTTTGTCCAGTTCTGGTAACGCTCGCGGAATACGGAATTTAAAGCGTTTTTGTTTGGTCTGGACTTTGCGCCACATCGACTTCAGTAAATGAGCGCTATTTTCACCATTTTGCATTCGCGACGCACTTTTTTGCCACGATTCACTCGTATCGGCTTTGGTCATTTCTAGCTCGGCCGTATTTAAACGCAATTGTTTGTACAATATGGTCCTTGCTTCAGACCAACGTTTAGCCTTTAACAAACGGTGGAACGTCAGCCATGCTGGTGTCGGTCTGTTGCGGTAGTAACGTTTAATGGCTACCAATGAAATAATCACAAAACCCAGAAATACAAGCGTGGATACAATCCATGCAAAGTACGTTTTGATGAAGGATTTCAACGTGTGCTTCGCAGCAAATGTTTTGCCCTCTAACACCACCGTTTCCACTTGTTGAGTCTTACTGTTCCACCAACGGAACTCATAATCTGGCAGGGTTAATTCACCACCTTGTTGAATCACGTACACACTCTCTTCTGTGCGTGTTGACTGGTAGTCACCACGTGTTTGCGTATCTGTAAGACGGTGCGGTTGAGGATACGCTTGGTAACGGGTTGTTGATTCTCCTTTCAACAAGTCTGGTAGCAACACAGATAGCGAATCATGAGCCAAAATGGTGATTTTACGCGTGATTGCATCCCCAACTTTGAGTGACTCAGTGGAGGTTTCCCACTCTTGTTTTACGTCTACGTGCGTTGCAGAAAACCAAGGCGTATCACCGCTCAACAATCCCGATGGCAAGACAGTTTTGAACTTAATCGGCTGCGTATAAAGTGTGCCTGACACCTTCTCGCCATCCGGCGCCGACACCTGAACGCCCACAGCGACAGGTGGAATCACAAAATCACCAGATGCTTGTGGATACAAAGTCACTTCCCAGCGTTGACGCGACCAAGTTTGTCCCTCTTTTTGCTCAGTAAAGTTGGTTGCTAGTTGATTACGCTGTTTGGCGATAACATTGGGTATTTCAATATTGCCAATTCTCGTACCACCCGTAAACCAACGCGGCGTTGCCACTTCGATGGTTAAAATAACTTGCTCATTGACGCTAAAACTTGGTGTTTTACGCTTCTCCCCAGCCGTTGGTTGTTTACCAACCCACGCTAGTAACTCTACACCATGCTCTCGTTGAACGTCACGAATATCTTGAGCCAACACACTACTGCTCAGGAGGAAACCGAAACAGATAACTAACCACAAGGGTAAAGCAAAGGGCGTAAAACGGTGGCTTTTCATCATTGCACCGCCTCCTCTGTATTTTCGTTCGCAGTAGAAGTTGATTCTCCGGTTTCTATTGAACGCAATTGAATCTGAAACTTCGCATTTAAGAAGTATTTAGGATCCGCTTCGACTCGCTTTAACCATTTGTCGGCTAATTCTTGGCTACCTAAGATGTCGTCTGCACTTAACGTCTCTTTAATCATCAACTCCGCTGACGTTTTTTCATCCGCCCCTTCTGCGGTTTGAGGGTTATCGCCTAGCTCGGTTGATGCTTCTTGCTCCGTTCCTGCCTGACTCTCACTCATCCGGTTGATGTCCTCTACAATACCACCAATCACTTTCAAGTTATGCTCAACATCCGGTCTTAGCCTCTCGCTTAATGTTGGCTTGTTGGCTAGGGATTTTAACAAGTCACGTGCAGCCAAATATTCACGCTGACGCGCCAATGCACTCGCCGCATTATAAAGACCGTAATCTCGAACCTCTTCGGACGGGTCGTTTTGCATTTCCAAAAACGCACTGTGGGCGAGTTCAAACTCGCTAGCGTAGTAGTACGCCGTCCCTTTGCGTAATGGATCGACAAAGTGTTTCGCGGCTTCTAAATACGCTTGTTGGTTGAACAAACGCTGTCCTTGTTGATCTGGCGTTAGCCACAAATCCCACCACCATTGCGTCACCTTGTCGAAAGCCGTCACTTTTTGCACAACTTGTGGCTGCTCGGCTTTAACTGAAATGTTCTCGGCCAATGCACTTGTTGGCATCAATAACGTGCCGCTCACCATTACAATCACGCACCACTGCACTAACCACCCTTTTCTAAACCACAGCATCATGATCAGCGCGATTGGGAACAGAAGTTGATACCCCATGTCTTTCCAAGGCATTGAAGATTCGCCATTAAGCTGCATATTGCGCTCAACGTATCGATTCAGTTGCTCGATATCACTATTATCGACGGTCACTTCCACCAATCGACCGTTAGTCTGACTAGCCAGTTTTTGTAGAGAATCCAAATCCATTGGGTTGTTACTCACAATGTCAGCATTCCCTGCCGCAAGAATTAACAGTTGATAAGGTTTGCCCGAGAAATACGCTTGGTATTGCTCAATCGTGGCTGGATTAACGCCATCACTCACCAACAGAACGGTGGAGCCTGGTTGACCTTGCAATTGTTGATCAATTAACGGCAAGGCTTTTTCGGCAAGCTTACCTTGCACGGGCATAATTTCTGGCGTAATGGCCGCCAAAAATGGGTCAAATACTTTGCTGTCTTGAGTTATAGGCATCGCGACATGAGCACTGCCCGCGAACACGACTAAACCCGTTTTTCCGCCTTTTCGCGCGGCTAGCAAATCGCGTATTTTCTGTTTGGAACGCTCAAGGCGGCTTGGTGGGAGATCTTTTTGCAGCATCGAGTCGCTGTTATCAAGCACCACAAGCATAGAGGCTTTATCTTCGCCAAAGGGAGAAGATTCTCGTTGCCACGTTGGGCCTGCACAAATCACAATGGCGATGAACACAATCAGCATCAAGAGCTTAAGCGGCAGTTGCTTACGCCAGCCTCGCTCACCTATCGTCAAAGCATTGCGTAAATGTTCGGGCAGAATATCCTTCCAGCTTGGCTTGCTTTCTTCTCGCCAGCGTAACCACACCAAGAAAAACATGGGTACCAAAGCCAGTAACCACAGTGGTCGAATAAAATGAAACTGCGTAAAGAATTGCGTCCAACTAAGAGAATCAAACATCGCTCTCTCCTAATGATGATCGTGTTGCAGCCCTTCTTTTGAGTGTTGCGACGCTGAACGCGAGCAAATGCATGATGACCACTAACGCCATCAAGTAATGATGAAGGCTTTGTTTTGGGCGGTATGTAGTGCTTTCGTAAAGTTGAGGTTCCAGTTTGCCAATTTCGTCGTAGGCAGCCGATAGTTCATCACGGTTGAGTGCTTCAAACGCTTCACCGCCGGATTCTTTCGCAATGCGATGAATCGTCTCCATATCCAACGCGGTTTCACCTATCGTTTCCGGATCGCCCATCGCAATGACGTGTACTCTCACGCCTTTGGCTTTCGCCACTTTCGCCGCATCAATCGGTTCAACAAAACTGCCCGTGTCGTTACCATCGGTTAATACAATCGCGACTTTTTCACGGTTTTGGTCTTGTTCTAAAGCACCACGCGACTTATCGCTTTGCTCAAAAACTTTAATCGCTAAGCCAATCGCATCACCAAGATGGGTACTCTGCCCTGCCATTGCCACATCGGTTTGGTTAAGCAGTTCGAGCCACACTTTTTGGTCTGCGGTAAATGGCGTTTGCACGAAAGCAGCATCACCAAAAAGCACCAAGCCTAATCGGTCACCTTTACGAGACTGAACAAACTCCGACAGCACTTCTTTTGCCGCATCAAGACGAGAAATTTTTTCGCCTGTACGTGAGGTGAAATCTGGCTCGGCCATGGAGCCCGAAAGATCCACCACCACCACCACATCGCGACCTAAACTCTCGCGAACTTGAGGCTCGCCTAACACGGTGGGTTTTGCCATCGCACACACCACCAAAAGCCATGAGAGAATTAACGTTGCTCGTTGCCACCAACTCGGGGTCAACTGGCTTGCACCTTCTGATGGCGTCTCGCCAATCGCTTCCACCAGCTGACTAAAAAACGGCACTTTGATCGCCATTTGCTTAGTGCGATATGCAGGCACCAAGTAGTACACCACCAACGGCAAGGGCAAAACCAGAAACCACATTGGGTGAGCAAATTCAAAACCAGACAAACCAGTTATCGATGCAAGAAGATCATTCATGTTGACCTCCCTGATGTGCTTTGCGTTTCAATCGTGGTGATTTATTTGCCGCGCTTTTTTGAGCATCACAACGGTGCTCACTCACCCAGTTTTTCGCACGAGCAATAAGCGTTACTCGCTCTTCGTTGGTTAGCGTAACGCTTGGGTCAACAATACTTTGTAGCCAACACTTTGAAAGCTCATCGTTAAAAACCATTTGCGAGTTTGCTTGAGAGTCTCTGGTTTGCGGATACAGCGCATCGAGCTTGCGCAGAAAGGCGGTATCAAACAATTTCGCGTTGCGGCTATCAATATGAATCAGCACTATTTTAAGCACAGAGAACAATACTTTTGGCATGTCTTTGTCGCTCGGGTTGATTTGCGAAATCGCCAGTAGAGCTTCTTTTCGGTAACGATTATGCCACCATTGCCGAGCCAAGCGATATGCGAAATATACCAATGCAATGAACGCAACCGCCGCTAAAATTTTCCAGCCAATAGTTTGCGGGTACCAACTCACGCTAGATGGTACGGCCACATCATGCAGCTCTCTGAGTATGTAGGTACTTGGAGGCGTAGGAAGATCACTCATTTAACGCCCTCCTACCAGTTTTTGGAATTGTTTAATGTGCTCACCTGTCGTATCGAGTTCGATGTGCGGAAGGTGTTTCATCGCCATAAGTTGAGAGAGTGATTGACGCTGTAAGCTAGTTCGAGCCTCAAGCTTTGCGCTCGCAGCTTCTACCTTTGCTTTGCTGTCTAAATTGAGTTGATACTGCCCGTCACCAACCACCCATTTCGATTTTGCCAAATCGTCTGGTAGCGCTTGTTCTAATGGGTCACTGACCATCACTGCAAGAACATCGTTGTGCTGTTGTAGCTGTTTAAGGTGATCAAGGTGGTGCTCCTCGCAGTCGCTCCAGTCGCTGATAAAAATCAAAGTGGATTGCTTGAGCTTCATGCGTTTAATAAGCTCAATCCATTGACTGAACGTTACTTTTTCGGAATTGCAGGAGTCCACATTGAGCGATTGATTGGCTTTAGCGAGACGTTTAAGTTGCGCCAGAAGATCGTTTTGCGAACGCTGTGCCTTGCTGTGAAACAATGCCTGCGGGGATGCGATGACAAAACCGACTCGGTCGCCATCTTTTAATACTCGCCACCCACACATCGCTGCGATCTCTGCCGCGACAACTGATTTCATTACTTGCGTCGAAGCAAAAAACATTGTGCTTCTCTGGTCGACACACACGATTACGTTGCGATCTTTTTCTTCTGTATAGCTGCGCACGTGCGGCTTACCTGTACGCATCGTAACTTTCCAATCAAGGTTACGAATATCGTCACCCAATTGGTAATGGCGCAGCTCTTCGAAGTTCAATCCACGACCGCGAAACAACGAATTGTGTCGGCCAGAGAGTACGCTACCCGCTTTTAGATGAGGAAGTAAACTGAATGATTCTGCTTGTGCTTGCAGACGTACTAAACGAGCATAATCGCAGTACAAACGGGGATCCATCCCCTGTGATTTTGGCGCAAGAGTTGGCTTAGCCATAATGCCTCCCACTTACCCAATTTCTACACAATCTAGCAGCTCTTGTACGACTCGTTGATGATCGACCCCATCTGCCAGTGCATCGTAGGTCAAAGAAAAACGGTGGCCCAATACAGACGGAACCATGGCACGCACATCGTCAGGAGTAACGTGGTCACGTCCTTGCATCCACGCATACGCACGAGCGCATTTGTCGAGTGCGATAGAAGCACGAGGACTAGAGCCAATCTCAATCCATTTTGCTAAGTTTGAATCAGCATAACGCTCTGGCTTACGAGTCGCCATCACTAACGCAACGATGTAGTTTTCCACTAGGTCTGATACCACGATGTTTGGTAACTGACGGCGCGCTTCTAGCAGCACGTCTGGCTCGATGTGTTTTGGCGTAATAATTTCGCTGCTGGTTTCCGCACCCAATTCTTCACTGCGCACCAAACGAATGATGTCACGTTCTGCGTCATCTTCTGGATAATCGACGGTAACCTTCATGATAAAGCGGTCCATTTGCGCTTCTGGCAGTGGGTACGTGCCCTCTTGCTCTACTGGGTTTTGCGTTGCAAGCACCATAAATAAGTCTGGCAATACGTGAGTTTTATCGCCTACTGTGATTGTGCCTTCGGCCATGGCTTCAAGCAGTGCCGCTTGTACTTTGGCAGGTGCACGGTTGACCTCATCAGCAAGTACAATGCTGTTAAAAATGGGCCCAGGTTGAAAGTGGAGTTGCGGCTTACCATCCAGCTCTTGATAAACCTCAGTACCCGTCACGTCAGATGGTAAAAGATCCGGCGTAAACTGGATTCGACCAAAACTGGTGTTTAACAAGTTCGCCAACGATTTTACGGAACGTGTTTTTGCCGTTCCCGGTAAACCTTCTAGCAGAATATGCCCATTTGTTAATAACCCGATGACTAAAGCTCGAACCACGTGGCTTTGTCCAATGACGCTTTTTTCTGTTTGTTCGATGAGTTCTTTTATCGCTTGTTGTGCGTGGTTCATAGGATACCTTTTCAATGGTTTAAGCCGTCTTTTCGATAGTTAAGTATAAGAACAAATGAAATAACTTAAGGTTATATTCACTATGTTATCTTTGCGGTTCTTGAGATTGGAGAAGTTGTGCAAGACCAACCAACATCGGTAACGCATAATCAAAGAACATTTTGATTCCCGAACACAAATAGTTTAGACCACTCTCACCATTCGGCGTTTTGATCAAACGGTTTTTTGGGCACTCACCCCAACAATAAGGCAAGTAAGGGCATTGCTTACAATACGTCGGCAATGAATCGCGTTTTGCCATGCCAAAAGTATATTGTCTTGTAGAGAAGGCCATTTCATTCAGTGAGTGTTCATGAATGTTGGCGAGTTTGTATTCTGGATACACATAGTGGTCGCAACTGAACACGTCGCCATTGTGCTCAATCGCCAACCCTTTGCCACAAAACTCCGCCGTCACGCAAAGCTGAGACGGTTTCCCCATTACTTGCGCCACCGCGGTTTCAAACAGATTAACCAGCACACGGCCAAGATCGTTATTCACCCACTCTTCAAAGGTCGCCATTAAAAAGCGTCCCCAGTCTTCAGGATCGACTGACCAATCCGTTACAATCGACATTGGATGCCCCGGTTTAGCCAGATCACTACCTTTGGTTGGGATCATCTGTTCGTTCCAAAACTGCGGCGCGGTTGTTTGGAAGTTGTTGGCTTCTACCACCGGCGCAAACTGAATATAAGTCACACCCAATTCTTGGGTTAAAAATCGATATACTTCGAGCGGGTATTTCGCATTGTGACGATTCACCGTGACCAACGCGTTGAATTTCACGCCATGCGCTTTGAGCTTATCTACCGCTTTCATCACGAGATCAAACGTTGGCTTACCGCTGCGGGTTTTGCGATATTTGTCGTGCAGCTCTCGTGGTCCATCAATCGACAAGCCAACTAGGAAGTTGTGCTCTTTTAAAAACGCACACCACTCATCGTTTAGCAAAATGCCGTTGGTCTGAAGGTCGTTTTCAATGCGAACGCCTTTCGGCTGATATTTCTTTTGCAAAGCTACGACATTGCGGAAATAGTCCAACCCAAGCAGCGTCGGCTCTCCGCCCTGCCATGAGAATACAATTTCTTCGCCATCCTGACTTTCGATATAGCTTTTCACGAACGCTTCCAGTGTTGCGTCGTCCATTTTTGGCTGCTTTTCTTGGTGCAGTAGATTTTCTTTATGCAGATAAAAGCAGTACTGACAATCGATGTTGCACTTTGCTCCGCCTGGCTTTGCCATCACATGGAATCGACGGTCATACGCGCCCAGAACCGGCGCTTTAGACGCCGTTTTAAGAGGAACAATAGGCATAGTAGTAGAATGGCGAGGGGAAATCTTACTCATACGTTTCTCACTATTACATATACCCAAATAACCTCGTGAGCGCTGTACAGCAAAAGTGAAGCTATTTGGGTATATAGCGCTCCAAAAAGCGCTATATAATCTTAATTTACTTAGAAGACTTAGGTACGAACGAACCTGCTTCCATACGAGGCGGGAATTCTTTGAATGTACCCATCACCTCTTTCACTGTATCCATTGCTGGCATCATTAAGAATGAACGCTCGTACATCCAACGAGAATAACCCATGCCTTGATCGCCTCGTTCAAATGGATCAATGCTCAAGTCAAAGATCAGTGGCACACGAAGTTTAGTGAACGGCTTACGCCATACATCCATACCCGTTTCATTCTCTTGAATCATAAAGTGGAACTTGTACTTTCCTTGGCGCAATGCCACAAGATCGCCGTCGTCGCTCCAGTAAACGAACTCATTTCGTGCGGATTTGTCTGACTTACCCGTTAAATATGGCAGTTGGTTGTAACCGTCTAGGTGAACTTTGTAGTCCATATCGCCAACTTTTTTGCCTTTTAGCAGTTCGTCTTTAACTTTGGTATCACCTGCCGCAGCAACTAGTGTCGGGAAAAAGTCCTCTAATGACATCATGCCGTTGAATGTTTTACCTGCCTCAATTTTTCCAGGCCATTTAATCAACATTGGCACACGGAAACTCCCTTCCCAGCCAGTGTTTTTCTCTGAGCGGAACGGTGTCATCCCTGCATCCGGCCACAAATCCACCATAGGGCCGTTGTCAGTGGTGTAAACAATGATTGTATTGTCATCCACACCTAACTCTTTGATCTTGTTAAGTAGCTGACCGATTTGGTCATCGTGCTGCTTAACACCATCCGCGTAGAAACCGGCACCTGTTTTACCTTGGTATTCTTCAGGAACATGCGTGAAGTTGTGCATGCGAGTGGTGTTAAACCAAGTAAAGAACGGCTTGTCCGCTTTTACTTGTTTTTCTATGAAGCTCTCAGCGGCATCAAGAAACTCACCATCAACATTTTCCATACGCTTACGCGTTAGTGGACCGGTATCTTCGATTTTGCCATCAGCGTAAGAATGGATAACGCCACGAGGGCCAAATTTCTTCTTGAACTCCGGATCTTTAGGGTAATCCACGTTCTCTGGCTCTTCTTCTGCGTTCAAGTGGTATAGGTTGCCGAAGAATTCATCAAAACCGTGGTTGGTAGGAAGATGCTCGTCTCGGTCACCTAAATGGTTCTTACCAAATTGTCCGGTTGCGTAACCCATTTGTTTAAGCACGGTTGCAATCGTCGGATCTTTTTCCGAGATACCTTCCGGAGCGCCTGGTAAGCCCACTTTTGATAGACCTGTACGTTTTGGCATTTGACCAGTGATGAATGCAGAACGGCCTGCTGTCGAGCTTTGCTGCGCGTAGAAGTTAGTGAACTTCGCACCTTCTTTAGCAATGCTATCTATGTTTGGCGTGTTGTACGCCATCATGCCTTGGTTGTAGGTACTAAGGTTCCAGTAACCAACATCATCACCAAAGATGACAAGAATGTTGGGTTTGTCCGCTGCATGTGCAACTGCAGATGCAGCGCCCAAAGCTAACGTACATGCGTTAAGTACGAGTTTTTTACTGCTCGTTTTGGTCGCATTTTTCATATTATCTCCAAGAGTTCGCTAGTGCGTAAAAATGGTATTCGCTTTTCAATACCATTGTTGATATAAGATAAAGCACTAATTTCAGGCGATAAATGCAGTCAAAATTAGTTAACCTATAAATTAAATTTATGAGTGACGTTATGGACTTGAATTTGATCCAAACTTTTCTTGTTGTTGCGGAGTTTCAATCTTATACAAAAGCCGCGGAACAATTAGGGCTTACACAACCTGCTGTGAGCGCTGCAATAAAGCGTTTAGAGCAAGTCGTCGATAAGCAATTATTCGTTAAAAAAGGGCGAGGTATCGCACTAACCTCCACCGCTTATCAATTACTGCCGCAATTCCAGCAAGCGGTTAATATTATTGACAATGCGATATCTGATAAAAATCATTTTGAAGTGTGTTGTTCGGAAATTTTGTTGCACATTATGGACCCGATAAAGAACACTATTTTTTATGAATCACCACCCGAAAAATTCCTATTATTTGAGCTGTTAAGACAACAAAAAGTCGATCTAGTAATCGATACGGTGATCACGAAAGATGCAGCGTTTATTATTGAAGATGCCTATGAGGAAGAAGCCGTGGTTATCTGTAGTGAGAACCATCCCCGTGTACACGGCACGCTCACAAAAGAGCAATTTTATGAGGAAACTCACTGTTTATTTTCAGGAAAATGGAACAACATGTCGGGGTTCGAGCAACTAGCAAAGGAAACAATTCAAGAAAGAAAAGTCGACTTGATCACCTCTTCGCTAGCGGGCATGGCGCTGTATGTCGCCCAAAGAGACAGTTTAGGGATCGTGTCTCAATCTTTTGCAAACAAGTGGAGCAAAGCGCTCAAACTTCAAATTTTGCCCTGCCCCATTTCGATACGCTCTATCCCTTACAAGTTCGTTTACCATAAGCGAGAGGTAAACAACCCAGCCCACATCGCTCTACGTGAAAAAATCAAAGCCAACTTAACGGCAGCCCACTACGAACCAATTTGTTTATAAATCTTGTCAATTGAAGCGTTAGGCGTTTTCGTCATCAAGCTTTCTACAAACCTGAATAGATAGAATTTTACAGATAAAAAAAGAGGCTCACGTTAATGAGCCTCTTTCTAGATGTGGAACTTCACTTAGCTTTTCTTACTTATTTGGGTTCTCTTTTAGTTTCTCCATCACTTGATCGAGCGAGAAGCTTGCTGCTTTTTGCCTTGGTGGGAACTCTTTAAACGTTTCAAGGAATCTGCCAACGTAAGCTTGCGCAGGAACAAGCATGTAAGCACGGTCTAGCATCCAATCATAGTAAGTGTTAGAAGTGATATCAGCCACTTCGTAAGGATCCATACGCAAGTTGAAGATCTTAGGAACACGAAGTGTGGTGAATGGTTCAGCCCAAATACGCAACGTGCCTTTTGCTCGTTGCTCCATAAAGACCAGCTTCCATTTGTTATAACGAAGTGCAGTTAAGTCTCCATCATCTGAGAAGTAAAAAATTTCTTCACGTGGGGCCTTATCCTCTTTACCAGTCAAATATGGTAGGAAGTTATAGCCGTCTAGGTGAACTTTGAATTTCTTACCATTCGCACTATAACCTTTGAGCAATTTCTCTTTGATATTGTCATCACCCGCGGCAGCAACGAACGTTGGCATCCAGTCCATGTGATGCATGATATCATTCGAAACAGAGCCAGCTTTAATTTTACCCGGCCAACGTACCATCGCAGGAACTCGGTACGCACCTTCCCAGTTGGTATTTTTCTCTCCACGGAATGGCGTTGTGCCTGCATCTGGCCACGAGTTCATGTGTGGGCCATTATCGGTGGAGTAAAAGACGATTGTGTTGTCTTTAATACCCAAATCATCCACTTTTTTCAGCAGCTGACCTACATGATTATCATGCTCGACCATACCATCTGCATACTCGCTGATGCCTGTTTTTCCAGAGTTCTCTTCTTTCACATGAGTACGGAAGTGCATACGAGTTGCGTTCCACCAGACAAAGAAAGGTTTTTCAGCCTTGACTGCACGATCCATAAAGTCGAGTGCCGCATCTAACGTCTCTTCATCCACGGTTTCCATGCGCTTGCGAGTTAGAGGTCCTGTATCTTCAATTTTGCCATCAGCGTACGAACGGATAACACCGCGCGGACCGAACTTTTTACGAAACTCAGGATCTTTAGGATAATCGACGTTTTCTGGCTCCTCCTCGGCGTTCAAGTGATAAAGGTTGCCAAAAAATTCATCGAAGCCGTGATTAGTAGGAAGGTGCTCATCTTTATCACCTAAGTGGTTTTTACCAAATTGCCCTGTCATATAGCCCATCGGCTTCAGCATTTCGGCAATGGTTGCGTCCTCTTCCTTCAAGCCAAGATCAGCACCTGGAAGCCCCACTTTACTCAAACCTGTTCTAAGAACGGTTTGGCCCGTAATGAAAGTAGAACGGCCCGCTGTACAAGATTGCTCACCGTAATAGTCAGTGAACATCATGCCTTCTTTGGCGATACTGTCTATATTTGGTGTTTTGTACCCCATCAAGCCAAACGTGTAAGCACTGAGATTGGACTGGCCAATATCATCACCCCAAATGACGAGAATATTTGGTTTCTCTGCTGCGATACTGCTACTTGTCGCACCGATTAAAGCGGCGGCAAGAATCGCTAATCGGCGTTTAACGCCATATTTCGCTGTCATATAAACCTCTGTGTGTATTAGAAAAGTGCT